>CAMJMF010000008.1 GCA_946406925.1 uncultured Spirochaetales bacterium
GGAACCTGAGCTCTAAGCATCTGCAAGAAACGGGAGTTATACGAATTAATATTTAAGTGAAACTGGTTATATATATTCTGATATGCCTTCCGAAGATTCAGATTTATTTTTGGGTGATTCTCATTAATTTTGATATTCTTATGAACTGCACTGGCACCAACACTGTTTCCGGAATGTTCAACTTTGTATCCCTGATAGCTCGTAATTGCATCAGCTACTTTCTCGTCTTTTTCAAAACCTTTTACTGCACTAATCAGTTCCGGCACACCGGTATTAGGATTATCTTTTTTTGTTCCATCAAGATTTGTAAAGAGCTTTGTTGTAACAGGCTGACTTCTTCCTTTTCTTTCTTTTCCAGCAATTGAATTCGTAAAACCGCCGTGGGTTCCCTGTCCACCTACAGAACCAGGAAGAAGAGATTCACCAAGTTCTGCCTCTTCATCCTTTGGAATAAGCGGCTTTATAATTTCAAAAATCTGCTTTGAATATGCATATCTGGCATCAGGATTATCCTGAATTGAACCGTCAAGGAAGAGCTGTTTTGTTTTTTCAACATATTCTGCTATCTCTCTAGAAGGTTCTTCATGCTCAAACATTGGAAACAGAAGAAAGCTTGCCATGTAGTCAAGATAATCAATAAGATTCTGAACTTTTTGCTGCATCTCTAAAAAATGCTCGAAAGCGTTCAGTTTCTTTTTCTGTTCCTCTGTAAGCTGTTCTTTTGGTTTATTATCTTCTGGAGGTTCAAAGCCTTCAATTTCAGTTGGTTTTTCAATCTTGAATCTTTCTTCTGCTGTACTCTCAACTTCTTTTTTTGAAAAAACAGGAGCAATACGGTTGAACATCAGATAAATTTCGATATTGTCATAAACAGAAGCGCCGACAGCTTCGATGTAAGCATCTTCAATTATGTTTGAAATATTGGCGATAGTTTTAAGTTCGTTTTTATGGGTATTACCTTTGTCTCAAAGAAATCCGGGTCTTTATATTGGTTTCCCGGAAAGTTTGTATATAAAAGATGGAGGCACTCATGCAGTGTAAGTCCGCGGCACACCATTTTTAATGCAGTCCATGGATTTGCAGATACAAAACCCGGCCAGCCTAAAACTTTTTCAGTCTTGTCCAGACATTCTGCATCTTTGTAAATATCGTGGAAGGCAGGATCAACAATAATGTTTTTACCGTCGGTATAAGCTTTGTCTTCATTTATAAAGAACAAACGCACATCGTCACTTTCTGCAAACGCACGTGCAAAAGATTCTTCTACCGACCGGTTCCGCTCTGTCTGAAACTTATCGAGAATAGTCTTAAAAAAATCATTTACAGAAAAAAATGGTTCCACAATAATTCCTATGCTATTGGTACAAAGAACTTAACAAAATCTTCTTCAGGAGAATCCTTAGTAAGATTTACTTTATTGAACTTCTTTTCAGAAATCTCAATAAGGCTCTTATCAATAGTTTCCCCATCTTTATAATTCACATAAACAAGTTCATTAGACTCAATAATCTTCTGCTTAAACTTTGGACAAAGACCATTAATGTAATGAGCGAAATAACCTCTTAATGGATTTGCAGTATTTTCTTCTGTAAATGCAATTCTGTCTGTACTTAATTTTAATGGCAGAGTATATCTCATAAGATAAAGAACCAGAGGTTCAACTGTATTTTCAGGAATTAAAACACCTGCATGACCTTTATGCCAGTTTACATTAGGAAAGTTCTTTTCCAACGCTTCGGCACAGAACGGTGTTATTTCTTCGGAAGAATCATTAAAGAGTAAATCGCCAGGTTTCAATCTGCTTGTCTTTTTATCACATTCTTCTTCATGAGAAATCAGACAATGTATAGACATATCGGCATAAAAGCGGTTCGTACCGTCTTTTTCTTTCCAGTTTTTATCTGCATAAGGTTCAGAATTGAACAGTCCAAAAGCAGCGATACCATCTTTATCGCCTGTTCCTACCTGTGCAAGAATAAACATGTCTCCTCTGTCCAAATCTTCATGGTCGTAGATACTCCAGTTAAAATCATCAATTGTTTCAGTATGAATATAATCCATCATAGAATTAAAAGATTCATATGTCATCGAAAAAGTCGGGTTCCATCTTAAAATATAAAGTTTCATACTCTTATCCCACCTTCGCAGCACAGCTGCTCGGAGACTCGCTAAAAACAGTCCACCGGACTGTTTTTTCACTGCTACGCAGTGCCGCTTCCTACCATTTGTATAAAATCAATATTCCGCGGATTGCTTCTTCCAAAACTCTGTCACATTTAGCAATTGGAATTATTGCTTTCTCTGCTGCTGTTATGTAGCCCTCGTATTTAGCAAGGCGTGCCCAGTTTTCAAGATTACGGGGAGAGATAACAACATCAAGTTCTTCTGCCTCAATCTTTTTCTGAAGTTTGTGATATACCCCGATGATTTTCTTTACTACAGGCTTGCATTCTGGAATACGGGCAACAAGCATACGTTCAATAGATTCATCACTTAAAGCTGCTATTTCAATTATTGCATTGAAGCGGTTGTACAAAGCCTGATTCAGTTCTTTTGTACCAAAGTAGCCTAAGTTCATTGTTGCAAAAAAGCGGAAATTCTTATGACGGCGGACAACTTCGCCATTATCAAGACGGACAAAGCCGTTATCATCCAGAAGGGAATTCAAGAAAGCCAGATACTGAGGTTTTGCAAAGTTGATTTCTTCAAATACAACAGCTCCGCCTTCGCGGATTGCTTTTGTAACATAGCTTTCTTTGAAGATGATTTTATCATCTTGAGGAATGAACTTTCCAAGCACAAACTCATCAAGGTTTTCTGTACAGTTAATGGTTTCCATAATCGGAAGACCAATTGTCTGACAAACAAGCTTGCAGCTTATTGTTTTTCCTGTTCCTGCAGGTCCATGAAAAAGTGTAGCCCTAATGTCTCCGCCCTGAATTGCGTTACATACAGGGAGCAGTTTATTTGGAATAACAAATTCTTCGGTTAATGCTGGAATCAAAGATTTCTGTTCTTCAGAGAACTCAGAAGCCTCAAATTTGTTTACGGCTACTGCATCATTCTTGCTAAGAGCAAGTTTATTTTCTCTGATAGTTTCATATGTTTTAGAAAAGCTTGTAAATTCATCCTTATTAATAGCTGGAACTTCACCATAAGACAGATTGTAATCATCCATCTTGTGCATCTGATAAAGATCTTCGTTCAGATTTACAAAGGTGTCTGGTTCTGGAAACTCAATAAACTTTTCCATTATGTCGCGGTACTGGTTTACACGTTCCATTTCGCGGGCTGTAAGAATACAGAAAGTTGGCAACAGCTTATAAAGAAGATGAAGATGCTCCATATTGCCATTCAGCAACTTTCCATTTTTGTCATAAGCGGCAATAGTAATATTTTCGCCTTTAAGATAGGCTTTGTATGAATAGATTTCCGGCTCTAAAACCTTATTTTCTCTATATTCATTTGGAATATTGATTTCTAAGAAATACTCATCTTTATTCGGGCTGACCCAATAATCACCAAATGGCGCTTCTTTATCTGCATTTATAATAGAAGAAAGCATGCTGCTGAAAAGTATTATTGCTTCGCCAATCGGCTGACACAAAGTAGTTGTGCCCTTATATGACTGATTATCAGGATGCACATAGTATTGTGTTCCATCGCTAAGGTGTTTAAAACCAAAACCCTTGTAAATAATCTTTGAATTGTTTCTTACTACCTTGAACGCAATTTTGAATAAGTTCATAAAATCCTCTTATATTAGATTTTAGCATGAGTTTGCATTTTTGATTTAATTAATCGACAATGCCTTTTCTGATAATCCACTCCTTTTTGTTTTTGGAAAGCTTATACATTAATTATAAATCAGCAGGTGTCGCAAAAAATGCTACACGTTGCACATTTTTTCGTTTTTTTCTGAAAATTCTTCCGTTTTTAAACTATAAGTTTAATGACTATTTTATTTGATTTCAGTATACTGTATAGACAAATAATAAAGTCGGCTGCGTTGCGGCCGCATCGCGTTCATAGTTCTAAGGCTATGTCGCAAAAAATCTGGATGCCGTTGGTATCTATTTATCTTTTGAAAGGAGAACTCACATGTTCACACGTTTTACTAATTCTTCGAATGTTAATACTGCAGGTTTGTCTACAGGCAATTCAGCAGCAACCGCAACTTATGCACTTTCAGCCGTTCTAGCTCGTGGAACAGTGGGTGCACAGCGTAATTGGCAGGTCGGCATTAATGCCAGCTTGAATAGCGCAATTATTCCTGGATTTAAACAGATTAATGGATTTATTGGCGTCATGCTTTTTTCACGTTTCATTAAAGCACTAAAGAAAGCATTTGAGGATTTTTTAGCAGACAGGAGATTAGAATTATGGAGAATAGCAGATCATTTTTAAAACCAGTTGTAGATTTAGAAGCCACAGGCGCAAAAATAAAATTACTCAGAAAATCTAGCGGATTTTCTGTTCATGATTTACAGGATATATTCGGGTTTGAATATCCGCAGGCAATTTATGCCTGGGAACAGGGTAAGAATATTCCGTCAATTGACAACCTTTTGGTTCTTTCGAATTTATTTTCATGTAGAGTTGAAGAGATTGTTCAGGTTCAGAATATAGAGATTGAGATTTCTTGTGCTGAAAAACTGAAAATTGACAAATGTCATGAAGAAGCTGAGGCTTGCGAAAGCTGCAAGTTCAAAAAAATTGCGTGATAATTACAGGGCAGTGTCTTTTTGGCACTGCCTTTTTTTGCGCTCATTCCGTTTCAGTTTGAAATTTCGACATAAACTTCATTTGATTTTTTGCAAAAACAAAGCTACTATTTAGTTAATCGTTTTATTCGTGCCGAGGGTTTAATACCTGTTTCCGTAGGAAACATCCCCCTCTGGGGCGAAATAAAGGGTATTAAACCTGAGTGCAATTCCTTAGCAGAACGAACGATACCCCGCACGCTCTGCGTCGGGGTTCGTTCATTGCTTTTTATTGGAAAAAATTCAGCAAAAAGGAGTCTTTATGTTACGCGAAGTTGAAACTAAATATGGAAAGGTCAGAGGTTTGCCTGCGGCGGACCCGCGCATTACGTCTTTTAAAGGCATTCCGTTTGCTGCGCCCCCTGTGGGCAAAAACCGGTGGCGCGCGCCTCAGCCATGCCAAAAGTGGGAAGGCGTCAAAGAATGTTATAAGTTTGCGCCGATTTCTGTGCAGAACACTCCGGGGCTTGGCACTGATGTTTACTGCCGCGAATGGCACGTTGATCCGCAGATAGACATGGGCGAGGATAATCTTTATCTGAATGTCTGGACGCCTGCAAAAAAAGCTGATGAAAAGCTGCCTGTGCTTGTCTGGTATTTTGGCGGCGGCTTTCAGTGGGGTTATCCTGCTGAAATGGAATTTGACGGCGAAAGGCTTGCCCGCCGCGGTATTGTTGTTGTTACGGTAAATTACCGCCTCAACATTTTTGGTTTTCTGGCTCACCCTGAAATTACAAAAGAAGCTCCTGAAGAACCTACGAATTTCGGGCTGCTTGACCAGCGCGCCGGCTTAAAGTGGGTTTATGAAAACATTAGCGCGTTTGGCGGCAACCCTGAGAAGATTACTATTGCGGGGCAGTCTGCCGGTGCGGGCAGCGTTATGCACCAGATTACAACTGAAAAAAACAAGGGGCTTATAAAAGGCGCTGTAATTATCAGCGGAATGATTGCAAGTCCTTATGAGAAAATGCTTATAGGCTTTCCGATGAAGCTTAAAGACGCTGAAAAATGGGGCACTGAATTCTTTGAGTTTTTGGGCGTAAAATCTTTGGATGAAGCCCGCCAAATTCCTGCTGACAAGATGCTTGCAAAATACGACGAGTTTGTGGCAACTCACCCGAGAATGTTTACTGTAGAAGACGGAAAATTCTGTACGGCTTCTCCGACGGAAAAGCTTTTAAGCGGTGACTGTCTTGATATTCCGATTATTTCAGGCAATACGGCTGATGAATTCTTGAACTTTATTCCGGCGGCAGACGTAGCAGAGCTTGAGAAAAAAGCTGACCAGATTTTTGGTTCTGACGCAAAGCAGTTTCTTGCTTTTCCGCGGACAAAAAAGTCTACCGGCAAATCGCCTGAGTTTCCGTTCGGGCCGTTCGGCATGAGCGTTATAGGCGACAAGCAGAAATATGCTGAAATAAGCGGAATTGAGCTTGCCGTTAAGAAGGTCTTTGAGGCGCGCAAAGCTAAGGGAAGCAAAAACAACTTTTATTATTACCGTTTTAATCCAGATATTCCGGGCGAAGACAACCCGGGCACTTTTCATTCTGTTGATTTGTGGTTCTTTTTTGAGACGCTTGCTAAATGCTGGCGGCCTTTTGTTGGGCGTCATTATGACTTGGCGCGCCAGATGTGCAATTATTGGGCAAATTTCATCAAAACCGGCAACCCGAACGGAAATGACGCGGACGGATCGCCTATGCCTGAGTGGAAACCTTTTGAGGCTAGTACAAAATATGAAATGGAATTTACGCCTAACGGCTCTGTGCTTAAGTCTGAAGAAGATTCAGAATACAAAGACTTTTTAAAAGCACATATGTTTAAGTCTTGGGATTGAGGGGTTTGCGTCTGGAGTTAATCTGCATAATAAGTCGGTTCGGCAAACCCAGCTAGTTTTCACTAAGTGAAAACTAGCGAGGATATGTACACTGTCCGTCTTTGCAGGCAGTCCGCGAGGCAGAATGCTTAGAACAGGCGCATTAAGTCGTTTATTGTTTCACGGCGGCGGATTTGTTTTACTTTTCCGTCTTTTGTGATTAAGACTTCTGCCGGTCTTGGGCGGCTGTTGTAGGTTGAGCACATACTCCAGCCGTAAGCACCTGTATCAAGCAGGCAGGCAAGATCGCCGCGTTCCATTTTCGGCAGCTTGCGGTCTTTTGCAAGAATGTCGCCTGATTCGCAGATGTTGCCGACAACATTCTGCTCGATAAGATTGTCGCGGGCAACAGCTTTGCCGTCGCGCAGAACTTCTACATCATGCCAGCTGTCGTACATGCTCGGGCGCACAAGCACGTTCATGCCGATGTCTGTTCCGGCGTACAAGTGGCCGTTGTTCTGCTTTGTGGCGTGCACGCGGCCAAGAATTACAGAGCTTTCGGCGACGCAATAGCGGCCCGGCTCAGACTTGAACAATGGTGCGCTGCCGTATTTTTCGACGAAATTATCGAGAATCGGCTCAAGGCGTTTCTTGAAATCTTCCATAGGATATTCTTTTTCGTCGTCAAGCTTGTGATACGGAATGCCGTAACCGCCGCCGAAGTCTATGAATTTAAGGCCTTTGAACTGAAGCGCAATCTGCAAAAAGTTCGTAACAGCGTCAAGATACGGCTGCGGGTCCATGAAACCTGAACCGATGTGCTGGTTTATGCCTGCAATTGTAATATGATACTTAGCGACAATCTCGAAAATCTGCGGAATGTCTTCTTCTGCAACACCGAATTTGGTTTTCTTTCCGCCTGTAACAACTTTTTCGCAGTGACCTGCACCAACGCCCGGATTAATGCGTACTGCGCACTGGCGTTTGTCGTCAGCAAGCTTAAGGTCTTCACAGCACTGGCCGAAAAGTTCAAGCTGGGCAAGGCTGTCTAAGCTTGTAATAACGCCGTGCTTTATGGCGTACACAAGCTCTTCTTCTGCAACATTATTCGGAATAAAGAAAATGCGCTCTTTTGGAAAACCTGCCTTAAAGAGCATTTCAATTTCGCCGGTGCTCATTGCATCGCAGTTTATTCCTTCTTCTAAAGCAAGCTTAAGAATGTGAATATTTGTGTTTGCCTTTACTGAATAGTTTGCAGTATAAGGGTATTTTGTAATAACCTGGCTTACCTTGTGCATGCGGTCGCGGATAATGCGCTCGTTATAGACGTAAAGAGGTGTGCCGAATTCCGAAGCAATTTTTTCCGGGTTATTGCCTTCAAAAAAATTTACAGTTTCTACAAATGAATTCATGATTTTTCCTTCTGCTGCGTCATTGCGAGCGTAGCGAAGCAATCTATTTTACAGATTGCCGCGTCGCCTATTCAGGCTCCTCGCAATGACGGTTATATTTAAAGCATGTGGGCTCTAAGCTCTTCACCGCTCAACGGTGAAAGATAAGCCGGTGCTACATCAAATACAGTGCGGCAGCCTGTCTGACCTTCCTTATTCATGCGGAAAATCGCGCGGGCAAAGGCCACAAGCACGCTTGACGTAAAAGCCGGGTTTGAATCAAGCGTAAGGCGGTATTCGATTACGTTGTTGAATTCCTTATCCCAGCCGGTTTTGCCTGAACGGAAAACGAAGCCGCCGTGTGGAATGCCTGAATGGTTCTTTTTCAGTTCTTCTTCGCTGATGAAATGAACTGTCGTGTCATAGTCTGCAAAATAGTTCGGCATTTCTTTGATTTCTTTTTCAATGCGGGCTTTGTCTGCGCCTTCTTCTGCTACAACAAAACATTCGCGTGTGTGCTTCTGGCGTGTTGTAAGTTCAGGGGTTTTGCCCGCGCGCACTGCGTCCAAAGCAGACTGCACTGGAATTGTGTACTGCTTGCCGTCTTTTACGCCTTCAATGCGGCGGATAGCATCAGAGTGACCCTGTGAAACGCCTTTTCCCCAGAAAGTGTAGTCCTGTCCGTCTGGCAGAACGCAGTTGCCGTAAAGGCGCATAAGACTGAACATACCAGGGTCCCAGCCGCAGCTTATAAGAGCAATGTGGCCGTTGTCTTTTGCTGCTTTGTCTACGTTTGCAAAGTGTTCCGGAATGCGGGCGTGTGTGTCAAAGCTGTCAATTACGTTAAAGTATTTTGCATATTCAGGTGTCTGCTTTGGCAGGTCTGTTGCACTGCCGCCGCAAATTACAAGAACATCAACATCGTTTTTGTGTTTTTCTACATCTGCTATGTTATAAACCGGAACACCGGCTGTCAGCAGTTTTACTGAAGACGGATCGCGGCGTGTGAAAACACATGCAAGTTCCATGTCCGGGTTGTTTTTAACAGCGCATTCAACGCCTTTGCCAAGGTTTCCGTAACCTAAAATACCAATTCTCATATTTTATCCTCCAAAAGAATTATTTTATTTTTAAGTGCTTCTTTCATAACTTCTATAAGGTTTTTCTGTCCTGAATAAAGGCAGGTGTCATGGTCGCCGCCTGTCAGTTCGCCGGTCAAGACATAAGCCGAATCTGTAATCAGGCGCAGCTGGCTTTTTTCAGGCTTTGTCTCGTAGATTTTTGCGCCTTCAAGTTTGTAGTTGTCTGTTAAGATGACCACCTTCTTTTTGGCTGCCACGAGCGTTTTCAGCTCATCTTCAAAATCGCGGATTATTTCTCCGGGAGCTAAGATGTAGAGGCGCAGTTCGGTTTTTTCTATCATTTCATGGATTTTGTTCCGAATGTTTCTTGCACCTGAAACTGTTATATAGCCTTCTGAAATATGCGCTTTCTCTGGTGCGTGGGCTTCAAGATATGCTGCTTTTTCTTGAAGTGCCGCAATTGTGTTTGCGGTAAACCGTTTTACTTCAACCGGTGTGTATTTTGCGGCATCTCCTTCTATTAGATAGGCTGCGCCTTTTTCTACAAGTGCCGACAAGGCTGCATACACATTTGAGCGCGAAATGCCTGTTTCTTTTGCAACTTCGTAGCCGGTCATTTCGCCGTGAGTAAGTAATGCTTCATAAATTACAGCTTCCTGTCTTGTAAGACCGAAAAAGCAAAGCTGTTCGATATAATCGCCTGCCATACCTGGTTAACTAGTAGTTCTAATTGATACCACTAAAATAGCGCGAAACAGAAATGCTGTCAAGATGTTGCATGCCTTTAACAATAATAAAGATAAGCACAATCAGCTTAATCCCCAATTCTTCGCCTGTTATGCACCGCCGCCACCATTGCGCACAAGGTGAAGCAATCTCTAGCTTATGTTAAGGTTAGCTTCATAAAAATGAAATATATTAATAAGGCTGCAGATGTACAATAATATGATAGAACCAGTAAGTTTTTTATTGATATTTCATATTTGTGAGTTATTGGTTTTTGGGGCTTATCTGATAATTGTGAAAAATTAATTTTTAATAAATGTTCGTGTGTCTTTTTTGAAAGTTCTAAAAAAGTATAATCGGTATACAAAAAACCTTGTTTTATAGTCAAATTACATATTTCAACATGCAGATTACGTTGATATTCCGTTATCATAGTATGGTCTGTAATTGTGGAACAAGGAATATAATCAATTTTTTTGATAAAATTATCTTTAATGATTATTAATTCATCTTTTGTAATTATAAATCTATTATATATTGGCATATAAAAGAGAAAGGATAACATTCCAAGTACACCAGCAATACTCATACCTGCTATATCATTTATTTTACTGACTGGATTTTCTTCAAAGCAAATGCTTGTAAAGAAGCATATAGATCCTACACACCATAACAAGAAGATTATCTGTAAAAAATAACCATATGGACTTAATTTAGAAGCAAATAATATATCTTCTTTTTTGATTTTCATATTTCTCTCCATTTGACTAAGTACGATTTATTCAATTATTTATTATATGGCTTGGTATTTCAAGTGATTTCTGACTAATCCAGATAAATCCATGCTATTATTGAAGCATATGATTGGTACGTATATTTCAATTGCTGTGTTTGCACTGATTGTTACGGGATTAATTTACGGCATTTATGAAAACAGATATATGGTTGATTTGCTTTCTGGTGATGAGACTGAAAAGCTTAAAAAGCTCGGTATAGAAAAGCTTGAGTTAAAGCGGTACGCAAGAACGCAATTTTCATTCAGTTTAAGCAAAACCAAACGCCAGCTTATTCCGCTTAACTCTTATGACCATAATAAAGCAGGTTTGCTCAGTGTTGTTGAAGATGAGCTTGAAGTCACCGGCTGTAAGCGGAATTTTCAGCACACAATATACAAGTGCCCGTATTCAGAGGAGAACAAAAAGCAGCTGCTTGCATTTATAGAAAACTACAATAGTGAAAGTCTGCAATAAGCAGCTGGGTTTGTGCGCCCGGCGGAATTGTCGGGCTGGCTTATTTAGCAAGAAAACTTATTAATGCCGGAAAAGCCGCAAATGTGCCGATTGAGCTTCCTATAGAAGACAGCAGGAACACTAAAAGCACGCGCAGAATGCGGTTTTTGTACCAGCCTTTCAAAGTTGATACATCAGTGTTCATATTCTGAAGGTCTTCTACTTTTGGCTTGTAAACCCAAGCCTGAACAATGCCTGCGACAATGCCTATGCCGATAAGCGGGCAGAGCGAGGTGAGCCACGCGCCCATAAAGCATACAACAACCGTAATTGGATGAGCCAAAGCAATAATTGCGCCGAGCGCAGAAAGCGTTCCGTTGATAAGCCACCAGTAAAGAAACTGGTCAAATGCGGCAGAAGCCCCGCCTTTTACGGCAGAAGCTGCAATTAATGCAACAATTGCTACTGGAATTGCCCAGCCGATAATTTTGCCCAAAAGCCCTGGCGGCGGCACTTGCGATATTTCCTCTGTGTCGGGTTTTTCGGTTGACGCGGCAAATGCGTTCAAATGCTTTTCTACGCCCGGCAGATGGCCTGCGCCAAGAACTGCAATTACTTTTTTGCCTTCTGTCTGCCAGATGCTGCTTGCAAGATACTGGTCGCGTTCGTCGATTAAAACTGTTTTTACGCCAGGCAGATAATTGGCAAGCTCGCTCATCATCTGATCCATTTCGTTTGTGTTCTTAAGCTTTTCAATATCTTCGCTTGAAATGTCTTCATCTTCAAAGAGGGCAGACATAAGCACGCCGAGTAGTTTGCATTTTCCCCAGAAGGAGTTTTTTGCCCAGGCGCGGCGCAGTGTAGTCTGAATCGGTCTGTCGACCATGGCGGTTTTTATGCCGAGTTCTTCGCATTTGTCTGCGGCGGCTTTCATTTCTTCGCCCGGTTTTACACCTACGTCAGCGCCCATGCGCTTCTGAAAAGAAGCCAGCACCAAGTTGGCAATTAAAACCCAGCCGCGCTTTTCTTTTAAGACTTTGATAATGTCAAGATTCCGCCATGATTCAGGGTTCTTAAGAGAAGAGTATCTGCCGTCGTCAAGTTCAATTGCAACACAATCAGGTTTTTCTTCTTCGATATACTGTTTTACTTCGTTTATGCTTTCCTGTGAAATGTGGGCTGTGCCGATAAGAATGAATTCCCTCTCATTAAGCACAAGTCGTTTGATGTTCTGACCCATTTAATCCTCTAAGAGATTTGAAATTTCTTGTATACCGTATCACAAATCGAATAAAAAGAAAACTTCTTTTCGCAGCAGATAAATCTACAAATAAGGTTCTATCGGCGAAAAGTGTCTGTTTTTGCGAAGCAAAAACAGACAGCTTGTGTACAGCGTCGCCCTTAACAGGCTGTTGTTGTGCAAAAGCACAAAAAAAGCTTTCCCTGGATTAACAAGGAAAGCTTTCTGAAAATTACGCCGTCAGGGCAAAACACTAGAGCTTGGTAAGGCTGCTTTTTTCAAGTGCCCACTTTGCAAGGCGGTATTCAAAGAACATCGGTGCACTCATGTTCTGAATTTCAAGGTAAAGGGTTTTTGCTGCTTCGTTGCCGCCGTTCAGTTCATAGTATACGGCCATGTAATAAAGAAGCTTGCCTCTCAAGTTGGCATTTTCAAGCTGTCTGATTTTTCTAAGAACATCAGCTTCACCCAAGCCGTCAAAGTAGAATCTGAGAATTGCGTATTCAGGGCTCTGGCGGTCAAGATTTTTCATCATCTTTGTGAGGAATTCCTTGTTTTTAAGCTTGTTGCCTTCTTTGCTGTAGCAGGCGGAAATCATCAGCTGATAAGAGATATTGTCTGTATCAACTGCATAAGCTTTCTGCATTGCTTCGCGGCAGTCAGTCCATTTGCCTGAAAGCCAGCTCAAAATTCCAATTGATTCATACGCATACTGATATTGTGAATTCAGTTTTACAACATTTTTGTAGTCAGCAAGTGCTTCGTCATTCTTTTCAAGAATTTCATACATAGAAGCTCTGTAAACATAAGCGAGGAAATAATCTGGTGTTATTTCGATTGCGCGGCTGAAAGCCTTTGCTGCTTCTTCATATTTAGATGAATAGCGCAGGTAATCGCCGTAATCAATCCAATAGTTGTAATAATTCGGGTTATATTCAATTGCCTTGAGCACATAATTGATTGCGTCAGGGTATTCTTCTTTTTCAGCTGAAAGTTTTGCAAGATAAGACCATGCAATATCTTCTTTAGGATTCAATGCGAGAATATGGTTAAAAGCTGTTTTTGCTTCTTTGAATTCGCCGAGGTAATAGCAGACCTGGCCGTAGCCAAAAAGACCTGTAATATAGTTTGGGTCGCCTCTCAAGCTCTTAAGAAAATAGTCTTTTGCCTTTTTGTAGGCTTTTGCTGTCATCTGCTCGTTGCCGAGTTCGGCGTTTGCTTCTGAGTTATACGGATCAAGTTTAATCAATTCCTGAAGGTATTCAGACTTTTTGTTGCGTTCGCCAAGAGATTTTGCTATAAGGGCGTTTAAAAACAGAACATCTTTGTCCTTTTTGTTTTCTGAAAGGAGTTTTTCTGCAATTGGTCTTGCTTCTTTTGAACGGCCTGCTGAAAGCAGCAATGATGCATGCATATAGCGTATGCCGTATTCGCTCTGGTTTTCTGCCGGAACTGTGTCAAAAAGCTTTAATGCCTCGTTAATGCCGGCTGTGCTTACTGTGTCGCTTAAAGTTCGTGCAAATTCAGAAACCGAAAAAGCCTTTTCTTCTTTAGCTTCTGTTTCTTTTACATCTTTTGTCTGTGCCTGTTTTGCTTTTTTTGAAGATTGTGCTGAAAGCGGTGCCAATAAAAGAATCATAAGGAATGCAGCAAAGAACAGTCTGTTTGTTTTCATAAAACCTCACCAATATTTTTTTCTCTTTCTATTTAATCGTCAAAGCTGAAACGTCACTTAAGTTTTCTTGTTCAACTTCTTGTATAAATAAACATGCAGCCGGCCCACAGGTTTCTTATAATTCAATTAGAGAGGAAAATCAATGCCCTTTAAGATTGACGAGAAGTTGTTGATTCGGGCGGAGGCTTAGATTAGAAGCCGACAGCAATTCCTTATTGAGAACAACAACTTCGAGATTAACGAGAAGTTGTTGATTTTGCCGTCAGTTTTGGCTAAACTATAAAAATGATTAGTCACGCATTCCGAAAGTTCTTTTTGCTCACATTGGCCTATTGTGCTGTTATATTAGGCATATTTATGCTGCAGTTCAGGCATGAACGTATATTGAATAAAAATGCCGGTTCGCTGCGGCTGACGCTTTATGAAAATGCAGCACCGGGACAGGAAGCTGTTCTTGCCAATAACTTTCAGGTTGCCTACAAGGGCATAGTTTTTTCAGGTGACAATCGCCGCTCTGTAACAGAAGTTGCAGCAGACGGAACAAGAATTCCAGCCGTTCTTGAAAACTATAATATAGAAGATAATGTTCTTGATTTGACTTTCAAAAGCGGTTCAAAAATATCGTTTACGTCAGTTTCTTCAGGCGAAAATGAGACACTTCTGGTAACAGCTTTGTTGCCAGATTCTGTTTCGCAGGTTCTTCTGCCGTGCAGAGCCGGTTCAGGCTTTTCTATTGAGAAAAATGAAAATCTTCATATTTCTACATTAGCATCAAAAGATACAAGATATGCATTCTCTTCTATGCTTACTGAAGAAAATGAGCTTGCAATATGGAATGCTTCGGCACCTGTTTCTTATGCCGTATACAGACCAAAGACCGAAATCACATATCAGCTTCTTGCGGCTTCTGCCCTTGCGCAGGAATCGGTTTTCCAGAGCACTCTCAATCAGTTTAAAGCCGGCTTTATGCAGGCAATGTCTTCAAAAGACAAGAGCTCAGCTTCTGAAAAAGAGATTGTTGCATATATTTCTGAAAACGAGCTGCAGGGCAAATTTTCAAGCATTATAAATCCGCTGAATAATTCTATAAACGCAAGCCACAAGACGTATCTTTCTGTGCCATACTTTGGCAAGCTTGAAGCAATGAACCGTACAATGGTTTCTTACAACAACAATTTGCTTTATAAAGCACAGCAGGCACTTTCAAAGAATATTCTAAGTGCATTTGAAATCGACCACCTGCTTCTGCTGCTTTATCATAAGAACAGAATAGATCTTGCAAGCAAGTTATTTGAGCTTACCTCGCTTGAAGAAAACTCTTCTCCGACTGTTCTTCAGAGTGCGGGTCTGCTTACAGCTTATTGTGATTCTTACCAATATTCATTCCCGTCGCTCAGAAAGCTTGAACCGGCTATAGACCGCCTGCTTAAGCGCATTATTGAGAACGTCAAATTTGAAGAGAACATTCTGACTCTTGCTGGTGAATATGAAGATTACAGTCAGGCTGATGTATGCAGGCTCGGAATGGCACTTATGAATTATGGAAAGATAACCAAAAAAGATGAATATACGCAGACAGGTTTTCTTCTTGTAAACAGCTCACTGACAGTTTCTCCTGTTCAGGAAACAGCCGCTTATGCAGATTTGTACCCGATACTTGCGCAGAACGCATATTATCCGCACCTTGTTCTATTGGCTCAGAACCCGTCGCCTGTAACTATATGGACAACTTCGCCGAATGTAACGCTGACTTCGCCAGAAAAGAACAAGCTTGTTCTTTCAATTGAATTCCCTGTAGGCGAGAGCCATTATATGATAGTTACGGGACTTCACGCATTTGATAAGATTCAGATGTACGGCTTGAACTACCGCTCAGACAAGCAGTTTGAGCTTTATAATTCGCCCGGCTACATTTATGACTTTGAATCAAAGACTCTTTACCTGAAAATGCGCCACAAGAGCGAAATCGAAAAGGTTATCTTCACTTATTCAGATTCAGCCGCCGCAGCCGCCGGTGCTTTAGGCATTTGACACAATGTGGCACATATAAGCTTGTTTCAACGCTTATATGTGCTCGCTTTTGATGATGGGGTAGAAATTATTGAACAGCATGGAACAATCTGAATTTGTCATTGCTGTATTCTAAGGTATATACTCTTCCTTCTATTTCGATTTGATTTTCTGCAACTGCGTCATCTGTAAGAAAGTTTTTCATTTGACTATCTATAGGTTTATCAAATGAATGAAGATAATAATCCGATTTTTTGGCATTATTAACAGTTTCATGTTTTGTAAAAAGCCAAAGCGTTCTAGGACATTTAAAGAAAAAAGTTTTGTCATTTGGAATATTTTCGTTTATATAAGTCCAAATATCCTGTGCTTCAATTGTATAAGAATGGCCATTTTTTTGTATTGTATTTTTGAAATCTCTTGTATAAAATGGAAAAATTGAAATCGTAAACATTGCACAAAAACATATGACAAAGAATTTTCCTATAATTGCTGATGTAATTGCAATTTTCCCAGAAAAAAGATCTTTTGTTGATTTTGCTCCGTATGCACAGAAAATAGCGAATGGAATAAAAAGTGGAAAATAAAAACGTATCCCCTGAAATGAACCCCATAAACAATAAACGCTTATATTTCCAATAGCAAAAATAAAAAAAATTGAAAGTTTCTCCCAATTTTTTATTAAGCCATATAAAGCCAACAATAATGCTGAATAAAATGCTATTTTACTCAATATGTTGAACTGATGGAAAACAACATTCCATGCAGAATTAAAAAATTCATACATGACATAGAAAAACTGGAAATGATGAAAACAAGTTTTAAAAGATAAACCTGCTAAAAAATGAGAATCCTGTCTTGGTACATTAGGATAAAATATTTTTTGCAAAATTACAAATACTATAAAGACTATATATGGAATTAAATGAATTTTTAAATTCATTTTAGAAAAGTCTTTTAATAAAATATGCAAGATTTTTGAATTTGTAAATATATTAGAAATACCGATTAAAAGATGAAGTACAAAAAGTGTAAGTAAACAGACTAATCCGTTTATTCGACACTCATAGGCTATAAAAAAACAAAGACCTAATAAAACAGCTTTTAAGTATTTTTTTTTAGATTCGTTGAAATATATATTATAAATTAATGCCAAACAAAATAGAGAAAAAACCATACACGGAGTATCGGACATTGTATGATTTTGCCAATTTGAAATTGTAAAGTTTAAACAAAACAAACTTGAAATAAATAAAGAAATCTGAATATCTTTTAAAAGAAAAAACAATAAATTGAATAACACAACGACAAAACTTGCATATAAAAAAACATTTACAAGTTTTATTGCATAAAAATTCATACCAAAGATTTTTATGATAACAGCAAGTAATCCTGGATATCCGATTGTGTATATAAGCTGTGCACTATTACTCATTTTAGAGTAATCAGCTTTATAAGTGTTTTCAGCTATTTCTTTCGCAATAGCAATATATGCAGGATCATCTGCTCCATATACAATACCATTATATAATAATACTGTTTGTACTAATAAGGAGGCAAAAAAAAGAATTAAAGAAACTAATATCATTATTTGTTTTAAATTATATTTTTCAGATTTAATATATTTAGAAAATAAAGAAGATATGATCCAATAAAAAGAAAAACTTGAAATTGTTACTAATGTATATAAAATAACTTTATTCCAGAATTCATAGCTTAAATTTTTATGTAAGGCAATTTCTGTTAATTTTATAATATTTTCCCTGCAAAATGGTAATGACAGAAAGCATGAAATAAAAATGACTAAAATTAAGAAAACATAAAAAAAATTCGTGAAATTTGTTACAGTTTTTAATGATTTAACCATAGTTTTTTCCTTCCTAATAATATTTTATTTTTTACTTTCTCTCAGGGAAAACCAAAAAACGGCGTAGAACAAAGTTGCCGAAAAAACCTGCAATGGCCGCTATAGCTTTTGCGCCGCCAGCTGTCATTCCGATACTAACCAGCCCTGTTGTAACTAGCCAGTCGAGCCCTCCCATTATGGTGAGAGTTATCAGGTATGCAAAAAGCTCCCCCGGTCCGCTCCAGCGTGCTTTGTGCTGAAATAGTATAGCTATGCATAGCAGATAATTCACCAAAGCAGAAATTATAAAAGCAGTAATAACTGACGGTGTGAAAGGTATTCCACATTTTCCAAGGATAAAAAATGCAAGAATATTAAAGACGGCACTGAATGCACCTATAAAAAAGTAAAGAATAAGCTGCATCGGAACAGGAGCTGTGCTTGCGCTGTAGTGCATAATACAGTAAAGTGCACGGACTCCGTCTTTCCAGTTTATCTTCTTGCCTTCCTCAACTGTGCGGGGATTGTAATGAATTGCGCATTCATATACATGGTAATTACCTTTTGCTACTAATGCAGTAACTTCAGGCTCAAAGCCGAAGCGGTTTTCCTTTAAGCGTGGTGCTATTTCCTGTATGACTTCACGGCGGAAAAGCTTATAGCAGGTTTCCATATCCGTTATATCAAGGTTTGTGAACATATTACTGAAAGTTGTGAGTGATTTGTTCATCTTTGTATGCCACCAGTATAATACACGCCGTGTGTCAGGCAGAAGATAGCGGCTGCCATAAACAACATCAGCCCTGCCGTCTAAAAGCGGCTCAAGCATTGTAAGGTAATCTTTCGGATTGTACTCCATATCAGCATCCTGTATACCGACATAATCGCCTGTTGCCTTCAGGAAACCGGTTCTAAGTGCAGCACCTTTACCCATATTCTTTTCATGGTAGAAATATTTTACAGTATCAGGATATTTTTCAATCAGAGAACGGGCAGCAGAATCACTGCCGTCAGTAGAGCAGTCATTTATGATTATTAATTCAAGTTTCAAAGAGTCAGAACTTAGAGACAGACACCGTTCTACGATGCCGGCAAGTGTTTTTTCTTCATTATAACAAGGTATGATAAGAGTTAATGTTTTATTTGCAAGATTATTATGCATAACAGATTTAATATAACACAAGAACAGAAATAAGTACAATCTGTCGCGCTTGTCAAACAGGTTTTTTGCTTTTATACTTTAATTAGTATTCTATAATCCTAAGGAAAAACAATGTCTTTCGCAGAAATCATTTCAAAAATTGATGGAATTGTCTGGGGAATCCCTACAATTGTCCTCATTCTTGTTACGGGTGTAGTTTGTACAATAGCATCCCGTGGTATTCAGTTTGCTAAATTGGGCGCTGCATTCAAAGGAATTTTCAAGAAGAATGACGGTGATGGTGAACTTTCTGGTTTTGCCGCACTTTGTACGGCTCTTTCTGCAACAATTGGAACCGGTAACATTGTCGGTGTTGCAACAGCAATAGTAGCCGGCGGACCTGGTGCGCTTTTCTGGATGTGGCTTGCCGCAATATTTGGTACTGCAACAAAATACGCAGAATGTATGCTTGCAATCAAATACCGCGAAGTAAAAGCAGACGGCCATATTCTTGGAGGTCCGTTCTATACAATTGAAAAAGGAATGGGACCAAAATGGAAGTGGCTCGCCGTTCTCTTTGCAGTTTTTGGTGCACTTGCCGGTATCATGGGCATTGGTACAATGACTCAGATAAACGGTATCACTTCTGCTATTCAGACAGCTTTTGACCCGAACAACACAAGCATTGCTTTCAGCATCGGAGAATATGACTTCTCTTGGGCTACTGTAATCGGCGGCGCAATCGTAACAATAGCAGTTGCACTCGTTATCATCGGCGGTCTTAAGAGAATCTCTAAAGTTGCAGAAAAAGTTGTTCCGGCAATGGCTGTAATTTACGTGTTCCTCGGTGTTTCAATCCTCATTATGAATGCAACAAAGATTCCTGCAGCATTTGCTTTGATTTTCAAGAGTGCATTCGGCTGGAAAGCCGTAGGTGCTGGTGCTATGGGTTTTGTTTTCAAGCAGATAACTGATTCAATGCAGAAAGGTATTGCGCGCGGTATCTTCTCTAATGAAGCAGGTCTTGGTTCTGCCCCGATTGCCGCTGCACCTGTTCAGACAAACGAACCTGTTGAGCAGGGTATGGTAAACATGACAGGTACAGTTATCGATACCTTGATAATCTGTACAATGACAGGTCTTTCAATTGTAATCGGCTTTTACGGCGACATGCTTGTCAGCCCGGACTGGAACCAGGGGCTTGAAGGTGCGGCTTTGACTGCAACTACATTCAGCCGCGTTCTTGGCGGCGACGGACACAGTGTTCAGTTCCTGCTTATGCTTTGTCTTTCGTTCTTTGCGTTTACTACAATTTTGGGCTGGGATTATTATTCAGAAAAGTGTCTTGAGTATCTTTCAAACGACAAGATGACTTTTGTTAAAATATACAGATGGCTGTTTATTATCGCTGTTGCTGTCGGCCCATATTTCAAAGTTCAGACTGTCTTTGATATAGCTGATATTTTCAACGGCTTGATGGCTATTCCAAACTGTATTGCACTTATTGCATTGTGCGGTGTTGTTAAAGCTGAGACAAAGTCTTACTTTGAAAGACACCCTGAAGAATAGCCGGTAATCTTACCGCAAAATAAAAGCCCCGAGAGCAATTCTCCGGGGCTTTTCGGTTTTAAAGCTTATTTCAGGCTTTATTTCTTGTGGCGCTTATCAAGTTCATCAAGAATATCTTTCCATGTTACTTTTTCCTGATACATAAGAACGCTCAAGAAATAGAAAAGATCTGCAAACTCCCAGATGACATCTTCTTTTGTCTCTGCCTCATCTGTAAGTTCTTCTGCCTCTTCCATGATTTTTTCGCGGACACGCTCCGGCGTTAAAGTTGCCGTATAAGAACCCGGTCTTGGGTTAGCAAAACGCTCAGAAATAATCTCGTAAAGCATTTGCATTGAATAAGGTCTGTCTGCCGTAGTCTGAAAACATGTCCAGGCGCCTGTGTGGCATGCCGGACCGTGCGGAATTATGGTTGCAAGAACTGTGTCGCGGTCACAGTCTACGCGCAGACGTACAACTTCAAGGAAATTTCCCGAAGTTTCGCCCTTAGTCCACAAAACATTGCGGCTTCTGCTCCAGAATGTGAGCTTTCTGCTTTCAAAAGTTTTTTCAAAAGCTTCTTTGTTTGCAAAGCCCATCATCAGAACTTCGCCTGAAATTGACTGCGCAATAACAGGAATAAGCCCGTTTGAGTTGTCTTTTGCTTTCTGCCAGTTAAGACAGCTTATAAAAGCGTCTTTCAGCGCAACTCTGCCTGTGTAAAGAGCCATTCCAAGCTGAACATCGCAGCCCAGGTGCTCAATTTCTGTTATTTCATCAACAGTAGAAACGCCGCCTGCAACAACAATGCGGCATTTTACGGCTTCTCTTAAGGCTTTTGCCTGTTCAAGGTTTGTGCCCTGCATGCAGCCTTCTTTTTCAACGCATGTGAACAAAAGCTCGTCCGCATATTTTTCAGCGGCTTTTGCACCGTCAATCAGAGAGATTCCGACAGTTTCAGTCCAGCCTTTTACAGCAATTTTTCCATTAATTGCGTCAACAGAAATTATAATGCGTTCTTTGCCGATGGCGGCTGTAAGCTCGTCAAGAAAAGCTGTGTTAAGAATTTCACCATTTTTCTGCGCCTCTGCGCTTGCCCATGCAGAAGAACCGATAATGACTTTTTCTGCTCCAAGAGAAATGAGCTCTTTTGCACGTTTTACAGAGCGAACGCCGCCGCCTGTGCGGACGTTGCCTTTTCTTAAAAGGCTTTTTAACAATGCTGTGTTCGGAGTTTCGCCTTTTTCGTTTATGTTTCCAAGTGCGGCGTCAAGGTCAATTACCGCAACTTCACCGTATAAATCAAAATCTTTGATAAGTGCGTCAGCATCAGTTCTTTCAAGCATTTTTTCTTTGCCGTTTTTCAGCTGAACAACTTTACCGTCTTTTAAGTCTATTGAAGAAATTACCATGCAAAAACATTACCAGAAAACACTTATTTATGGAAGATAGGGAAATATTAAAGCTTTTACAGCAAATATATTTATGGTATACTCATTAGACATGAAAACATTGATTTTAGCCGGCGGAATGGGCACCCGCTTAGGGGAAGAGACAAAGCTCATCCCAAAGCCGATGGTAGAAATCGGCGGATACCCGATTCTCTGGCATATAATGAAAATATACAGCTATTACGGCTACAATGATTTTGTTATTCTCACCGGATACAAAGGGCATGTTATCAAGGATTATTTCCTCAATTATTACAACCGCTACAGTGACATGACAATCGACATGGCAAATAACGATGTGCAGATTCACAAAATGCGTTCTGAACCTTGGACGATTACTATGCTTTATACTGGTTCGGAAACTATGACAGCAGGTAGGATTGCTAGGGCAAAATCTTATATTGGAAATAAACAATTTATGTTAACTTATGGTGATGGTGTTTCTGATGTTGATATCGAAAACCTTGTAGACTCTCATGCAAGATCTGGTAAGCTTGTTACTTTAACTGCTGTTCAGCCTGAGGGGCGATTTGGTGCTTTAGATATAGAAGAAGATGGAACAATAAGTCAGTTCCAAGAAAAACCAAGTAATGCATGGATTAATGGGGGGTTCTTTGTTTGCGAAAACAATGCATTAAATTACATTCCAGAGAATTCAAATACCGTGATGTGGGAAAGAGAACCTCTTCAGAATATAGCTAGAGATGGACAATTACATGCATATAAGCATAATGGTTTCTGGCATCCAATGGATATGTTGAAAGATAAAGAGGACCTTAATAATTTGTGGATGAATGGAAATGCCCCATGGATGTTATGGGATGAGCTAAAAAGTCGAGGATATTAATGAAAAAAATGCTTGATTTTTACAAAAACAAAAAGGTTTTTCTTACCGGGCATACAGGCTTTAAGGGAACATGGCTCAGCCGTATTCTGCTTCTTGCCGGAGCGGAAGTTACAGGCTATTCCCTTGAACCGCCGACAGATCCGAGTCTTTTTGAGAAGACCGGCACAGCTTCTAAGATGAAGTCGGTTATCGGCGACATCCGCGACGGAGAAAAGCTTAAGACTGCAATGCTGGCTGCAAAACCTGATATTGTGCTTCATCTTGCAGCCCAGCCCATCGTAAGGACAAGCTACAAAGACCCGGTTGGTACATACGAGACCAACGTAATGGGCACTGTAAATGTGCTTGAATCCGTCCGCGCCTGTGCCTCTGTGCGCTCTTTTGTGAACGTAACTACAGACAAGGTTTATTTAAACAAAGAATGGGCGTGGGGCTACCGCGAAAACGAGGAGCTCTGCGGCTTTGACCCGTACTCAAACAGCAAGTCATGTTCTGAGCTTGTCACATACAGCTACCGCAATTCATTTTTTGCAGATAAAAATGCACCTGCAATAAGCACAGCCCGCAGCGGCAACGTAATCGGCGGCGGAGACTATGCAGTTGACCGCATAATTCCGGACTGCATACGCGCGGCAGAAGTCAAAAAAGAGATAATTCTCAGGAATCCAGATTCAACAAGACCTTATCAGCATGTGCTTGAATGTCTCTGCGGCTATCTGACGCTTGCAAAGGCACAGTATGAGGACAAGGTTTTTGCAGGTAGCTATAACTTCGGACCTGATGATGAATCTTGCGTTACAACAGGTGGCCTTGCCACATTGTTCTGCAGGGCGTGGGGCGACGGTGCGGGCTGGAAAAACGTGAGCGAGGCTGACGCACCTCACGAGGCAAATTTCTTAAAATTAGACTGTTCCAAGTCAAAAAGTGTGCTCGGCTGGCGTCCAAAATGGACAATCAGTCAGGCAATAGAAAAAATCGTTGAGTGGGAAAAAACCGTACAAAGCGGAACTTCCGCCGCAGAAATTACCGACAGCCAGATTAAGGAATATTTTGGGGAATAATATGTTTGAGAACAAGACAAAAGAAGAAGCTGCAAAAGAAATATTGAACAGCGTTGCTGAATATTATAAGAAGTTCATGGTTAAGCCGGAATATAAAGACGGAGACCGCATTACATATGCAAGCCGGGTGTTTGACGAAAAAGAGATGATGAATCTCGCCGACTCGATGCTCGAATTCTGGCTTACAAGCGGACGTTATACAGACCAGTTTGAAAAACAGCTCGGGGAATATCTTGGTACGCCGTTTGTGTCGCTTGTAAATTCAGGCTCAAGCGCAAACCTTCTTGCATTCATGGCTCTTACATCGCCGCTTCTTGGCGACCGCCAGATAAAGCGCGGGGACGAAGTTATTACAGTTGCCTGCGGATTTCCTACAACGGTAACGCCGGTTCTGCAGTATGGCGCGGTGCCTGTTTTTGTTGACGTAACAATTCCTCAGTACAATATTGACGTTACCCAGCTTGAAGCCGCATTAAGCCCGAAAACAAAGGCTGTTATGATTGCCCACACACTCGGTAATCCGTTTGACCTTAAGGCTGTAACGGCGTTCTGCAAAAAGCATAATCTCTGGCTTGTCGAAGACAACTGTGATGCGCTCGGCTCAGAATACACATTAGACGGAAAAACCTATAAAACCGGAACCGTCGGAGACATCGGAACCTCAAGCTTTTATCCGCCGCACCATATGACAATGGGCGAGGGCGGTGCAGTCTACACAAGGAATCCGCTGCTTCACAAAATAATCCGCTCATTCCGCGACTGGGGGCGTGACTGTGTGTGCCCGAGCGGAAAAGACGGCGTCTGCGGCCACCGCTTTGACCGCCAGTTCGGTACGCTGCCTTTCGGCTACGACCACAAGTACACATACAGCCACTTCGGCTATAATCTGAAGGCTACAGACTTGCAGGCTGCAATCGGCTGTGCACAACTTGAGAAGTTTCCGTCTTTTGTGGAAAAACGCAGGGAAAATTTTGCGCGTCTTCACAAAGGGCTTGAGAGCCTGCAGAACAAGCTTATTCTGCCTGAAGCTGCCCCTGACAGCAATCCGAGCTGGTTCGGCTTTATGATTACTTGCCGCGAGGGCACAGACCGCACTGATCTTGTAAAGAAGATTGAAGCTGCAAACATTCAGACACGCGCGCTCTTTGCCGGAAACCTTACACGCCATCCGTGTTTTGACCAGATCCGCGGCACAGACGCATACCGCGTAATCGGCGACCTTGCAGTAACCGACCGTATTATGCGCGACACCTTCTGGATTGGTGTGTACCCGGGTATGACAGATAAAATGCTGGATAAGATGATTGAAGTAATTAAGAGTACGTTGTAATGAAGAAAGTTATTGTTACAGGCGCAAGTGGTCTTATAGGAAAAGAAAGTATTCAACCATTACAGAGATCAGGTTTTGAAGTAGTAGAATTAAAATCTTCCGAATGTAATCTTTTTGACTTTGATAAAGTTGCAGACTTTATTAAATTTCATCAACCAGATTATCTTCTTCATTTTGCATGGATTACAGGAGGAGATTATCTATCAAATCCGATTAACAGTAACTATGTTGAGGCTAGTTATAATCTTCTAAAGCACTTTTATGATTGTGGGGGAGGGAGGGCAGTTTTTGCAGGTACTTGCTTTGAATATGATTTTAAATCCACTCTTCTTTCAGAAAAATCAGATTTGAATCCGATAACTTTGTATGCAAAAAATAAGGTTCGATTATATAATCTGTGTTCTGAATTTTCTGTTAAGTACAATCTTTCATTTTCATGGGGCAGAATATTTTATGTTTACGGACACGGAGAAAAGCCTGGAAGGTTAACAAGTTCAATTGTTTCATCTCTCTTGAAAAATGAAATAGTTACTGTAAAATATGGACAGTTATTACGTGATTATATGTATTCAAAAGATATAGCCTCTGCTTTTGTTAAATTGTTGGAATCTGATGTTCAAGATGCTGTTAATATTTGTACGGGAAAAGGTGTACGACTTTCGGTTTTTGCCTCAAAAATTGCAGAAAAACTAAACAAAACATCATTGTTGAAAATTCATCAAGATGAAACAGAGCAACCTTTAAAAATTATAGGTGCTAATTCGAGATTAAAAGAAGAAGTTGGGTACAATTCTTTTACTGATATTGATAAGGCTATTGATTTAATACTTAGTGATTATATGGAGGCATAAAGTGTCTGCTTTTTCATTTGAACAAATGGATATTCCAGGCGCATATATTATCACATCTTTTTTTTCTGAAGATAATAGAGGCGCATTTATAAAAAGTTTTGAGAAAGATATTTTTGCTCAAGCTGGTATAAATTTTAATTGTAATGAAGATTTTATTTCTCATTCAACTAAAAATGTTATTAGAGGTATGCATTTCCAGTTGTACCATCCACAAGTAAAATTAGTTGGAGTGATAACTGGGAAAGTATTTGATGTTATAGTTGATTTGCGTGAAGAAAGTGAAACTTTTGGACAGTGGAGAGGTGTTTATTTGTCTTCCGAAAATAGAATCAGTCTTTTAATTCCAAAAGGATGTGCACACGGTTTTATTTCTCTCAGTGATGATAGTATAGTAAGCTATAAATGTGATGGAAAATATGATAAGAACACTGATACTGGAATTTTATATTCTGATCCAGATATAAATATAGAATGGCCAATCAATGACATAACTCAAGCTGTGATTGGAAAACGTGACGAAAAGCTTATGGCATTTAATGATTTTAAAACTAATTGCAAATTCCAATATTCAGAGCAAGATTAGCATCCCGAAAAAATATCTCAGTTGGCTTTCGTCAGATTATAATATCTCTAACATCATGATTACAACTTATTTCTTATTATTGTGGATAAAAGTAAAAATTATTTGTTGATAAAAAAATTAATCGGTTGTATTTTCCTTATAGTTATAATACAATTATTCACAAATTTAGCAGTTATTCATGCAGCATATTTTATCAGCAGTTCATAATAATTGTTCAAAAAAATAGGAATAATATGAATTCACAGAATAAGTCTGTCCCTCAAACTTGGGATAAAGTAATAAAATCAAAATCTAAATTAATAGATCTGAAACTAAAGCAGGTTTGGGAATATCGGGATTTAATCGGTTTGTTTGTAAAGAGAGATTTTATTATCTATTATAAACAGACAATATTAGGACCGTTGTGGTATCTTTTACAACCGATTTTTTCCACTGTTATGTATGTGCTGATTTTTGGAAGGCTGGCTGGGATCGGAACTGACGGAATTCCGCAGATATTGTTTTATTTTTCAGGAACTATGCTATGGACTTATTTCAGTACAAGCTTGATTGAAGCCTCTAAAACATTTTCTATAAATAAAGAGATATTCAGTAAAGTATATTTCCCGCGGCTTACAGTTCCTATTGCTACTTCTATTAGTTTTATTATAAAATTAGGTATACAGTTTGTTCTTTTTGCTATTTTATATATCTATTATTTTATAAAAGGGGCAGGGCTTGCTCCTTCGTTTATGATACTTTTATTTCCTTTCATAGTTATATGGTTAGGGCTTCTTGCTACCGGAATTGGTATGATAATTTCATCAATAACCACCAAGTATCGTGATATTGCCTTGACAATCGACTTCCTTGTGCAGCTTGTCATGTATGCAACGCCTGTAGTTTATCCGCTTTCCGAAGTTCCTGAAAGCCTGACATGGCTTTTCTATGCAAATCCGGTTTCTGCACCGATTGAACTTTTTAGGGTATGTTTTTTTGGAGTCGGTTCTGTTCCTTTGAATATGGCTTTGTTAAGTATTGGAATAACAGTTTTATGTCTGTTTTTCGGACTTGTGCTTTTCAATAGAAATGAAAAATCATTTGTTGATGTAATCTAGGTGAAAAATGAGTAATATAGCAATAAAAGCAGAAAATATTTCAAAATATTACCGCTTGGGGCAGATAAACAACGGAACCCTCTATGCTGACATTCAAAGTTGGTTTGCCCGTAAATTCGGCAAAGAAGACCCGCATGCAAAAATTGGTTTTGACAGCTCTCAATGTGATAAAGAAGGTTTTTGGGCCTTAAAAGATATTAATTTTGAAATCAAGCAGGGTGATCGTGTTGGTATCATTGGACGTAATGGAGCCGGAAAATCTACACTTCTTAAAGTTATCAGTGAGATTACCACGCCGACAACTGGAAATATCTACATAAAAGGGCGTGTTGCTTCATTGCTGGAAGTAGGCACTGGTTTTCATCCTGAAATGACGGGTCGTGAAAATATTTATATGAACGGTGCAATTCTAGGTATGAAAAAAGCTGAAATCACAAGACAGCTTGACGAAATTATCGATTTTGCTGAAATTGAACAATACATAGATACTCCGGTAAAACGTTATTCAAGCGGAATGTATGTACGGCTTGCGTTTGCTGTTGCTGCCCATCTGCAAAGTGAAATTCTTATAGCTGATGAAGTTCTTGCCGTGGGAGATGCACAGTTTCAAAAAAAAGCAATTGGTAAGATGAGTGATTTAAGTACTAGTGAAGGTAGAACAGTTTTGTTTGTGAGCCATAATATGGGAGCTGTAAGGGATTTATGTAACAAAGGTATTTTATTGAATAAGGGACAAATAATAATTGATAGTCATATAGGTGATGCTGTATCAAAGTATTTGTTACCAGACAATCCACAGGCCGGTTTTTTTGAATGTGAAAATTCAAAAAATAAAGATATAAATATTACACGAATAGAAGTTTCTACAAATAATAGAATTACAAATTTATTTGATTCTACAGAACAAATTACATGTAAAATCTTTTATACAGTTAATAAACCTGTAAATTTCTGCAATTTTAGTTTTAGATTGTTGAAAGATGGCTATGTTATTTTTCATTCATGGGATATAGATACTGATGAGAATTTGGCAAGAAAAGAAAAAGGTTCTTATTTAGCAACTTTTTTATTACCGAACAATTTAGCATTAGGTCATTATACTATTTCATTAGATTGTGGTATACCTAATACATGTCTTATTGATGGTTTTGAGAATTGTTTGTCTTTTGAAATTGCTAATATGAATATTAATTCATCTTCAAAGTCGTTAACAAGAGGGGGATTTATCAATCCTAAGATAAAATGGGAGATTGTAAAATTATCATGAAAAAACCTGTTGTAATTGCCGAGATTGGGTGTAATCATAAAGGAGATATTGAAATAGCTCATAGAATGATAAAGCTCCTTGGTGTATTAAAAGAGCTTGATCCAAATTCATATATTGATGTAGTAAAATTTCAGAAACGGAATAATAAAGAATTACTTTCTCCTGAAGAATATAATGCACCACATCCTCATCCAGAAAACAGTTATGGAGAAACATATGGCCTTCATAGAGAGGCGCTTGAATTTACTGTTGAGCAGCATGCTCAACTGAAAAAATGGTGCGAAGAAGAAGGTTTAGTTTATTCAACATCGGTATGGGATTTAACTTCTGCAAAAGAAATTGTTTCACTAAATCCAAAACTTATCAAAGTGCCGTCTGCTTGTAATCTTGATTTTAATATTCTTGAATATTTACGAGACAATTACAAAGGTGAAATTCATCTTGCTTTTGGAATGACTACAAAAGAAGAAGAACAAAAAATTGTTGATTTTTTCTTAGAAAAAGATCGTGCTAAAGATTTGGTAATTTATGCTTGTACGTCAGGTTATCCGGTTCCTTTTGAAGACATTTGTCTTTTAGAAATAACACGCCTTAAAGAAAAATTTGGAAGAATTGTAAAAGGAATCGGTTTCTCAGGGCATCATAATGGAATAGCAGCAGATATTGCGGCTCTTACCCTTGGTGCAGAGTACTTTGAACGCCATTTTACATTAAATCGTACATGGAAAGGAACTGATCATGCAGCAAGTCTTGAACCGCAGGGAATTCAGAAACTTGCACGTGACCTTCGCAATGTTTCAAAAGCTCTTACATTTAAATCAGAAGATGTTCTTGATATAGAGAAAGTACAGAGAAAGAAATTAAAGCATATAAGGTTTTTAGATAAAAGATTATGAAAAAATTATCTATAATAGTTCCAATATATAACGAAGAAAAAAATGTTATTCTCATACATAAAGCTCTTTCTGAGGTAGCTAAGCAGCTGGTAAATTATGATTTTGAATTTATATTCGTGAATGATGGCAGCAAAGATAATTCATGGGAAACAATAAAACAGGAAGCTTTAAATGATAAGCGAATTGTGGCAATAGATTTTAGCCGTAATTTTGGCAAAGAATTTGCCCTTACTGCCGGGGTTCAAAATTGTACTGGTGATGCTGCCATATTTTTGGATGCCGATTTACAGCATCCGCCTGCATTAATACCTGAATTTGTAAAAAAATGGGAACGCGGTGCAGAAGTCGTTGCGGGAATTCGTAAAACAACAAAAAAGAAAACATTAATAAAAGACGCAGGTTCTAGATTGTTTTATGCGCTGATGAGACGTTTCTCGCGCAATGTTTTGACACGCAATTCGACCGATTTTAAGCTTATAGATAGAAAAGTAATAAATGAACTTGTCCGTTTTACAGAACACAACCGTTTGTTCCGCGGTCTAATCGAATGGATGGGTTTTAAAACTGAAACAATAGAATTTGTTGCACCTGAACGGGTAAATGGAGTTGCTACATATTCATTGAGAAAGCTTTTCAGTCTTGCTATTAACAGTCTTACAAGTTTTTCACTATTTCCGTTGAAACTTGCCGGATATCTTGGTGTGCTCATTACGTTGGTTTCCTTTGTGCTTTTATGTGTTATGATTGTTTTTAAGTTTGTATTACATTCACTAATTTTTAGTTCGATTTCCTATGTCATAGTAACAAATACATTTGTTCTTGGGGTTGTGCTTATGGCTCTTGGAATAATGGCTCTTTATATAGGACAGATTCATGCAGAGGTTATTGGGCGCCCTCTGTATGTGATTAGAGAAAAGATAGCGAAGTGACAAGTAAACATGTTGTTATGGATAATAATAAATCAATAAAACTGTTTGTGCCTGGAAGATTGTGTCTTATAGG
>CAMJMF010000009.1 GCA_946406925.1 uncultured Spirochaetales bacterium
GTTTACTTGCTGCATAAGTCAATATAATTGAAGAAAACTGCATAAAATCCTAGGTTTTATGCAGTTTTTTTTTGCATTGTAATTTTTTTAATAGACAGCAGCTCATCTTTGTAGTATAAATTAACAGTGGACATATCAATTGAAGCTGTTGCATTTGACATAGATGGTACTCTCTACGCAAACTGGCGCCTTTATATACGTGTGTTACCGTATTTTTTGCGTCATCTTCCTTTCTTTCTGCAATATAATAAAGTAAGAAAAGTTTTGCATAGGACAGCACCTCTCCCTGATTTTTATGAATATCAGGCACGTCTTTTGTCGCAGAATATGCACATCTCTGTTGAAGAGGCACGTACCAAAATTGATACAATAGTCTACAAAGGTCTTGTTAAATTCTTTAAGAAGATAAAACCTTTTCGGTATACAAGAGAAGCTTTTGAGGCTTTTCAGAATGCCGGATTGAAATTAGCTATTTTGTCGGATTTTCCGCCGGAACAGAAGGGCGATGTTTGGGGACTTGCACCTTTGTGTTCGACAGTTTTGGGTTCAGAAGCATGCGGTGCGCTGAAGCCGTCAAAATATGCTTTTGGTCTTCTTGCAAGAGAATTAGACATAAAGCCTGAACAGATTCTTTATGTGGGCAATAATTTACGCGCAGATATCTATGGTGCAAAACAAGCTGGAATGCAAACTGCATATATTTTGCCTTTATGGAAGCGGATTTTAGGCATGAAAGGCGGTCAGTATGCAGATATTTCTTTTAAAAACTATCGCCAATTGAAAAATATTGTGTTAGAATAAAAGTGCATTTTTGCATTTAAACAATAAATAGAATAAAAATCGGGTGGGGTTCGATGATTGGTCATGTCATAACGCTGGCTTTGTGCGTTGCGATGGTTCTTATTTTTCGGCAGATGGATGCAAACAATAAGTCGATTGATAAGGTAAAACGTTTCAGTGATAAGCTCAAGGAAGATCTTGATGCTTATTTTGAGGGCAGAAATCAGTCTCTGCAAAATGCGGCTATAGATCTTGACACAAAGCAGCAACAGGCTATTGCCACTGTAAAAAGTCTTCAAAATTTTGATAACAATTTTGCTGTCCGGGCTAAAGAAATAGACGACCGGATTAATGCGCTTTCTGAAGTTGAAACCAGAATTGACGGCTATGATTCAATTATAAAAGACTTAATAGAAAAAACAGGCCGCGCAGAAGAAAATCTTCAGCATCTTTCAGCTCAATCTAAACATTTTGACGGAACTTTCAAAAAGATTAAGGAGCTTCAGGATAAGCTTCTTCAGCTTGACGGTTCAATTCAGGGTGTTACTGATAAATTTTCTCAGCAGAATCAGGAACAGCTCCAAAAAATCGAGACATCTCTTCTTGACGAATATAACAACCGCGCTGCAACAATCGGTCAGCAGTATGATGCATATACACAGAAATGTGTTCTGCTTTTAAATGAAGTTGACCAGAAGATTCAGGCTTCTTTTGATGCGGCTAATAAAAAGGCAACAGTTCTTGAAGATGCTGTTTTCAAGCAGCTGCAGGAACAGTCAAACCGCCGCAAAGAAGAATATATTGCCGCTGTTGAAGACAAGAATGTTTCAATCCGTAAGTCTATAGAAGCACAGATAAACGAAATCCAGGATTTTGCCAAGAAATTCAGAAACCAGCTCGGTTTGGAGATGGGTGCTTACGAAGAATCTGTCCGCACTGATATGCAGAACATTTCTTCTAAGTTCCAGGATACACTCCAGATGCTCGACAACAGAGTTGCTGAATTTGAGCGTACTACTGTTGAACGTATTGAAGAGTTTAATTCGCGCCTTGACAGCAATGATATGCGTATTGAGTCTTCTTTCAATGAAACTGAACATAAGATTGCAACTTTCAAAGAAGACATTAAGCAGAACATCAAGCAGGTTGCAGCCGCTCTTGAAGACATGAACGGCGAATTCTCTGCAAAGACTTTGGAACTCCAGACAAACTTTGGCAATGTTGAGGCAAAACTTCAGGGCACTGCCGATGAAAAGATTCAGGAAATTGAAAACGCTTTGCATGACCAGATTGCCGGAATTGAGCGTGAAATGACTAACTCTTATGAGCGTGTTTCTTCTGACCTTGAGACAAAGAACACCACATTGCTCAATGAAATTGCTACACGCTTTGAAGCTTATCAGTCTGATGTTATGTACCGCTTCAAGTCATTTGACAAATACTCTGAAGACATTAACTTCCTTGAAAGTCAGCTCCGCGAGAGCATGGATAAGATTAAATCTGACATTGCCGGTGAATTTGAGACATTCAGTCGCGAACAGCAGGAAAAACAGTCATCATTTGAAAAGGCTGTTCAGCAGGGTACAGCAGATATTTCCAAAGGCTTGCAGGATCTTGAGGCAGAGCTCAACAACCTTAAGGCACAGGCAACAACTAATGTTTCTGAAAAACTCAAGGTATTCGAAGATGACTTCTTCAATGATTTGAACAAGAAAGGCGAGTTTGTTGACGTTGAAATCGGCAAATGGACAGACTCTATGGAAGAAAAGCTCAATGCACTTGCAGCTGCTTCTGAAGATGACCGCCACAAGATTGAGCTTCAGTACGCTGAAGATTTGAAACTCCGGCTTGCTGAATTCTCTGACAGATTTAAAGACCAGACAGGACGCTTTGAAGCTCAGCTTCAGGGTCTTGACGGCACATTCCAGGATAAACTTTCTGAATACGAAGCCAATATCAAAAACTTTGTTGATCAGTCACAGGCAGCACTTGAAGAAGCAAAGATTTCTTCAAATGAGCACATCAAGGCTGCGCTCGATACACATTCAGCTGAGATTCAGGAACAGCTTGGTAACCAGCGCCGCGATTTGACAGCACAGATTAAGACAATCTTTACAGACGTTGACTCAACAAGAGAAAGAACAGAAGCTTCGCTTGAATCTGTTAAGACTGATTTTGAAACATGGCGTGACAGGCTTTCTGCCCAGTTTAATGAATATAAAGAAGCTTTTGATGAAAAGATTGCAAATCTTGAAAATGCATCAAAAGACAAGATTGAACAGGTCGGAAGCTCATTTACTGTTGATATTGAAAACTACACAGCTAAAGCTAGAGAAGAAAAAGACCGCATTGCCAACGAACTTGAAGATTTGCGCTCTCAGATGGAACGCTCTGTTGCAGGTTTTGACAGCCGTGCAGCTGAAATGATGGCTGAGTTCAAGAAATCTTATGAGAGCATGCTTGAAGAGACAGCACAGAAAATCCGCGAACAGAACATGGAAGCTGATCAGAAGATGCGTGACCTTAAGGCACAGGCTCAGGAAATCAGAGACCAGACCGAAGCTACTCAGGAAAAGATGCGGCTTAAGATGCAGACAGATGCAAACGCAATTAACCTCACAATGGACGATGTTGATAAGCGCCTTAAAGGTTTTGTTCAGCAGACACAATTGTTTGATAAAGCTGATGAGCTTAAGAACGACCTTGAAAGCAAGCTTGAAGCTCTTAAGACTGAAATTACACGTGTTGAGTCATTCCGCCAGGTTGCAAATGATCTTGAGCAGGAATTCCTCAAAATCAGACGTATGGAAGACGAAGTTTCTCAAAAGCTCAACAAGTTTGGTGCTGAAAAGAAACGCATTGAAGTTATTGAAGGCGATTTCAACACACTGCTTACGATGTCTACAAACATGGAGCAGAAGATTGCAGAACTCCGCAATTCAAACGATGATTTGCAGGAACTTCAGCTTGAAATCAGACGCTATCAGGATTCTGTTACTGATATCGCTGGAAGATACGACAGACTTGAAAAGAAGAACGATGTTCTTGAGCAGACAATGGCAAGCATCGACCGCTCATTTGAAAACTTGCAGCAGATTGAAAAACGCATTGCTGCCTGTGATCTTGAAGCCAAGAAATTGCCGGAACAGGTTGCTGATATCAAGAAGTCGGTTGACAAGCTGCTTGACGGTAATACACGCGTAAACGAAGCTGTAGAAAGACTTGCTTCGCTTGACGTTATTCTGAAAGACACTGAAACACGTATCAATGAAATGCAGAAAGCCCGTGAATGGCTTGCAAGAACAGAAACCCGTATGAACGAGATTTCTAAAGAAGCTCAGGAACAAGTTAAGATCATGGGTGATCTGATTAAGAATGAACCGCAGCGCGGAGGTGCTTCTAAACCGAGGGGAGAAGAGGGTGCACCTTCTATTGCTCAGAGAGACACTGTTGTTAAGCTTGCTAAGTCAGGCTGGGGTGTTGATGAGATTGCATCGCGAATGCATATTTCACGCGGTGAAGTCGAGTTGATTCTTGAATTGAACACCGGTGTTAAATAAGCTTTTATGTCAGCTCTCTGATAATTAAAAGCTTATCATTTAATGATTAAGGTTATTAATGTGTTCAAATAACAGGGTGGGTTGAATGAACACAAGCCTCTGGAAAGTTTCATCTTTTCAGAGGTTTTCTTTTTTTGGGATATTAAGTTTCAATCCTTTGACCCATATCTTATTTTATGGTATACTTTTCCTATGAGTGAAAATTCAATGTACGAAATAAATCAAAAAATTGTTTATCCGAGCCAGGGTGTAGGCAAAATAGTAGACATCACAGAGAAAAAATTCAAAGATAATTTATTAAAATATTATGTGATTTATCTTGAAGTATCTGATATGACTATTATGGTGCCGGTTGATAAAGTAACCGACCTTGGTATAAGAGCTATCGTATCAGAAGAAGAAGCCTTAAAAGCATTGGAACTTATATCAGAGGAATTTGAGCCAATTCCTTCAGATTGGAAACTGCGTTATCAGATGAATCTTGACCTTTTGAAGAAAGGCACTGTAAACGATATAGCTTCAATTGTGCGCTCTTTGTACCATAGAAGCAAGATTAAAGAACTTCCGATTCTTGAACGCAAATTGTATGATTCGGCTAAAAAACTTCTTGAAGATGAAATCTCATTTGCTTTGAATAAAACACCAAAAGAAGTAGAGCAGCTTTTGCACTCAAAACTTGAACCGCTTGGTGCTGCTTTAGATGCTAAGCGCAATTCTTCAAAACTTCATGATCCTGATGATGACGATGAATTCATTGACGACGAAGATGAAGATGCAGTTGATGAATCAGACGAAGTTGATGAAGAAGATGATGAAGATATGGAAGAATAATCAAAGAAATATTGCTTTGATTATTACAGCAGCCGGTTCTTCAACCAGATTTGGAAACAATATAAAAAAAGAATACCTTCCGATTGTTGAAAATGACTTTTCTAAAGGAACTGTTTTAGGCAGGTCGCTGGAAACATTTTTAGAGACAGGTTATTTTTCAACAATTGTAATTACAATCCCAGAAAATCAGCAAAAAGAGGCAGAGAAAGCGTTAAGTTACCTGCCTCTTGGAAAATCTCTGTTGAATAATGAAATAGCTTCAGTCAAATTTTCTTTTTGCACAGGCGGAAATACACGACAGTCTTCAGTGTTTGAAGGACTGAAATGTATTGCAGAGCTTTCTAAATACAATATTCCTGATGCTGTGCTGATTCATGATGGCGCGCGGCCTTTTGTTTCTAAAAAGATTGTAGACTCTGTAATTGAAGATTTAGAAAAATCTGGTGCTTCTGTGCCCGGTGTTCCAGCTGTTGATACGCAAAAGCAGGTTGATGAAAACGGAAAAATTGTAGCTCATCTGCAAAGAAGCACAATATTTGCTGTGCAGACTCCGCAAGCTTTTCAATTCGAGAAACTGCTTGAAGCTCATGGAAAAGCTTTGACTGACGGCAGAGTGTACACAGATGATACAGAAATATGGGGCCAGTATTGCGGCGATGTTTACATTTCTTACGGCGAGACAACAAACAAAAAGATAACCTATAAAGAAGATTTAATTACAGGAAGCAGACAATGATTCGCGTTGGATTAGGAACAGATTTGCACAGACTTGTTGAAGGCAGAAAACTTATGCTCGGCGGTGTACACATTCCGTTTGAGAAAGGCGAGCATGGCCATTCAGACGGTGATGTACTGCTTCATGCAATTACAGACTCGCTTCTTGGTGCTTCAGGCTTAAGCGATATCGGCGAGCTGTATCCGCCTTCTGATGATAAATGGAAAAATGCCGATTCAGGCGAACTGCTTAAGAATGCATATAAGCTAGTTAAAAATGAAGGCTGGACAATCGAGAATATTGACTGTGTAATTAAGCTTGAAAAACCAAAATTTCTGCCATACAGGCTGCAAGTTAGAGAATCAATAGCCGGAATATTAGGAATTGATGTATCGCAGGTTTTTGTAAAAGCTAAAACAGGCGAAAAGCTCGGCGATGTTGGTGCGGGTGCATCTATAGAAGCCGAAGCTGTCTGCCTGTTAAGCAAGAAAGATTAGTCTGCCAGTTTTACAACATTTGTGCGCGGGTCTGGTCTGACAAATTTCAAGTATTTCAGCGGATGAATGTCGAGCGCATTGTCAAACCAACCCTTAACTGTATCAAAATCAATAATATTTACGTTTAATGTGTGCGAAATAGGGTAGATTACACCTTGGTCAAGCAGAAGCTGTTCAGCTTCGGCAAGCTTTTCGTAGCGTTTAACTGCGTCTGTAATTTTGGCGGCTTCCTCAAGAAGTGCGTCATACTGGCTGTTTTTCCAGTCTGTAACGTTCAGCGAAGAAGTGCTTCTGAAAAGCTCAAGAAATGCAAGAGGATCTGCAAAGTCACCTATCCAGATGTAATTGAATAAATCGGCTTGTTCAGTGCTGATTGCAGCCAGATAGTCATAACCGGGCTTAAAAATGATTTTTGTTTCAACGCCGATTACTTCCCAGGCATCATGCAGAATTTCTGCCCGTTTTTTTGAAGGCTCGTCGTCTGTAAAGCATAAAGTAATGCTCAGCTTGTTTTTTTCACCGTCATAGCCTGCATTTTTCAAAAGGTATTCTGCTGATTCTATGTCTTCTTCTGGAACACCAAAAATCTCCGGATAGCCGCGAAGCTGAAGAACCAAAGAAGTTGCCTTCAAAAAACGGTCTTCTCTTATTTTATCAGCCGGAATAGCACAAAGCAGAGCGTTTCTTACATCAGGGTTATTGAAAGGTGAATTTTCTGCCTTAAAAAAGAGATAATCTGTACTGAACAGAGAAGAATAAATAATATCTGACATGTTATAGATATTGTTTATATCAACAAAATCTGTTATCCAGTCTGCATTACCAATATTGAATTGATGGGTATTTTCTTCTTCGTTATCTGAAAGAACAAATCTTATTGAAGGCAACGCAACATTTGCTGCGTCCCAATAATTTTCATTTTTAGTCAATAAAATGTGCTGATTGTCATGTTCTGCAAGGCAGAAAGGACCGCTGTAAACATTAGTTTCCGGGCTTGTTATAGAAAACGCATGGTGGCAGAGTATCTTGCTGAGGTGCTCTGACGGTGAATTCAGCTTAATGATGAGCGTGTAATCATCTTTTACGATAATGCCAAGCTGCGATTCGTCTGTGTTTTTGCCTGTGCGGTAAGCTTCAACACCTTTAACGCAATCTAGAAGAGAGGCAAATGGTGCGTTTAATGTAGGGTTCAAAAGTCTTAGCCATGCATCTTTAATTGTATGTGCTGTAATCGGTTCGCCGTTGCTGAATTTTGCGTTCTGCTTTATGGTAAAAGTCCAAGTCAGTTTGTTTCTTGAAATCTTAAATGATTCTGCAATGCCGCATTCTGGTTCCAACGTATAAGGATTGTATGAAAACAAACCTTCGTATAAGCCTGAAAAAAGTTGTGCTTCAACAGAATAAGTTGAAGTCTGCGGATTTAAATTATAATTGTGGGTAGAAGTAATTATAACAAATTCACGCTGAATTTCCGGTTCAAATGAAGAATCTTTTGATGCAAACAAGAAAACAGCAAAAAACGAAAGAACAACTAATGAGAGAGATTTTTTTATAGAAAAATTATTAAGCATTCCTAAATCCAAGTTTCTGCAACTGTGCTTTTTCTTCAGAGATAGCTGCAAAATCTGCTTTCTGCTGATTTGCTTTATGCAGAATGCCTTTTAAAGCTGAAATTTCAATCTTAATACCGCGAATCTTTGAACCGTTCATAGCGGAAGCACTTGATTTAAAATATGTATCAAGCGAAGGCAGAAGTACAAGAATTTTCTGGCATTCTGATAACTGCTTGTTTACAAATTCAAGGATTTTCGTGTCGGGCAGCTGATCAAGCTTCATGTAACCGGCATTTTTTCTAAGTGCTATTGCTGAATATACTCTTGAGCGTTTATCAATGTCAGCTATAAATTCCTGAATGCGGACAATCTCGGTTCTTGTTGTATGTGTTACAGTTTCTGTTACTGTAAGCTTGTATTCAGTAGGCTTTTCTCTTAGACCAAAAGCTTTTCTGATAGCAGCTTTAAGCTGATGAAAGAAGCTGTTCTGCTGGTTATCAAGTGTTGTCTTATTCTCAACAAGCTTCTGCTTTATAACCTCAAATTGAGAGCTTGTGCTTCCAAGAATTCTTACAGCTTCCATGATCATTTCGTGAGCGTCAGGTGCGCTTGAAACTTTTTGTTTTGGTGCGTTCGTTTTGATTTCAAGCTTTGAAAGCAGTTTCAGAGAAAGGGCTTCTGCATTAGGCCCGAATTCTTCGGCAACCAATTCTGTGATAAGCTCATTATAAAAAGGTTTTTTACCCATTGTCTGAGGGAAAAACTTTCTTATCATGGCAACAGCATTAGATGTTGAAGATTTTGCCTGATCTTTATCGAATTCATCAAGTTCAATGATGTTTTTGCGGACTAGAGCTTTATAATTCTCACGTTGAAAATCTGCAATGCTTTTGAGATAGTCATTAATAGCAGTATTTTCTTTTGAGAGCAAAGACAAAATGTCGTTCATCATGCTGATAGACATTGTGTCTGTGCTGTTTTTTACGCTGTTTATAATTTCGCATAAAGATTTTGCTGTCTGTTTAGGAGAATTATTTGATAATGAACTCCATGGAATAGAGTTGTTGAAAGCAACCAATTTTTTAATTGTTTCCATCTGCAAATAATCTACTGTGAACTTTACATTGCTGCAGATGAAATCAAGCATGTTGTCATAATCAGAAAGTCTTGTGCCGATGGCAGTTGCACGCTCTGTTTCCAAAAAAGGGCTCTCGTCTATCGGGCCGACAGAAGAAATCTTTTTTTCATGTTTATAAGGATCGTTTTGGATAAATCCTTTGCGGGTTAATATGCTGACAAAATTTGTAACATAGCCTTTTGTGTTACGAAAAGCATCGAGTAATTTTGGTAATTCGGAAGAATCAAACCATGCTGCTTTTGTTTCAACAGCTTCTATGATTTGTTTGGAGAAGTTTTCATTACTATCCATATTGACATTATCGGTGAAAATCTAAAAAAAGAAAAGAGCTTATGCATGATAAGCTTGCAAAATAGCAAAAAAAAAGCCCTTCAAAATGAAGGGCTTCAAAGTTAAATACTGATACTATTCAAGAACTGAACGGCAGATGCGGAATCCCTGATAATTGTACTGATAGAAAGGCATTAAATGGCCTCTGTAAGTTACATAGCAGAATTTCTGAGCAGCTGAATCATAAGCTCCGCCTCTTATGATTTTTCTATCACCTTTTTCCGGACCGATAGGGTCATCAGCTGATCCCTTCGGAATTTTACCATCTTTCCACCAGTCGTTACACCATTCGCTTACGTTACCGCTCATATCATACATGCCGAGAACATTGGCTTCTTTTAAGCCGACCTGGTGTGTTACGCCGCCACTGCTTGGCTGCCAGAAAGCAACATCCTGAATACGTTTTGCACCAGAATATTCATATTCCCAGCCGCCGCGTGTTCCGCCTCTTGCAGCAAATTCCCATTCAGCTTCTGTAGGAAGTCTGAATCCTGCTTTCTTGAGGTCAATCTGAACATCAGCACTTCTGATTTGCCCGTTTTCTTTTTTGATATTTGAAATTGTGTATACACAGTCTCTTTCATCCATAACGAGACATGTTAACTGATTGCAGAAAATAATTGCATCGTACCATGAAACACTTTCAACAGGGCGTTTCATTTTGTCTTCTCCGTTAGGAGCATCTACTTTGAAGTAGCTTGGATTTGTTCCTGTAACAAGCTGATACAATTCCTGGGTTACTTCGTATTTGCACATTGTATAGCCGTGCAATGCAACATCGCGGCCTTTGATAAAAGCACCGTCTTTAAAGCTGCCTTCAATAACAGCGAACTGACCTGCTGGAATTACTTCGATTTCAGCATCTTCAAGCCATGTTACAATGCGGCTTTCTGCAGTATTCTGCATTTTATAAGGTCTTGTACTGTTTTCTTTGTACAATTTAACTTGTGCGGTTAATGGCAGAAAGCAAATGCAAAGAATTACTGCCAATGTAAATAATTTTTTCATAGCTCAACTCCTAAAGTTATGTGTTCAAAAATAAGAATATATAATATTTTCGGCACATAAAGTTTTTTCGGTAACAATGAAAAATAAAAACCTTGATAATAATTGGAATTTATTTCAGAGTTTCCGAGTACGTGTATTTATTATGTAAAAAAACAATATGAAAATGAGTTACAGAAATACTGTTTTAATTCAATTGGAATTTGCAAAATAGAGATGGTCTGCTGTTAAATTGTCCAAAAATCATCAGCAGGCAGAACAAGTTCTTCTATAGATTGGCCTGAATAGTTAAGGATAAATTCTTGTTCAGTTTTGCTTAACGAATAGCCCTTTTTATAGGCTTTAATGAACATCCGTATACTTTTATCCAAAAAGTCATCTGCCAGTCTTGTATCGCCGGCTTCTTCAGAATCTAAGAATCTGTAGGTGTAACAAAGTGCTCTTATATGATAAATTTCGTATATTTCAGTATAATCTTCTGATATTTGCTCTGAAAGCTTTACCGCGTTGATATAGTCATTATTAGAAAAAACTGAAAATGTATAAAGTGCATAAATATTATTATAAAGGCTGCTGTTTTGTGGAAGCTTTGCGAACATAGCTTCAGCAGATTCATATATACTCTGAATATTTAGAATTTTATTTGCATTCAAAAGAATATTTCCTGCAGCCTCATAAAAATACGGAGTTCCGTCAATTGGCAGAAAAGCATTTTTGATGTTTCCGCCGTCAGAATATGCGGCAACAATCTTTTCTGCGTTCTCAAAATCAGAATAATGTCTGTATACTTTTGAAATGCTGAAATATTCTGTATATTTGCTTAATTCTTCAGCCTGCATGGAATTGCGTAAGGCTTCAAAAGTCAGGCACTTTGAATTTCCGTCTTTATTTCCATGAAAACAGTCATCTGAAAAAAATTGCCCGTACTTTGCTATGAAGGACATAAAATTATTATAGCGGACTTGTACAAAATTCGGCATGCTCTCAAAATAGTCGCAGTAAAAGAAACTTGCACCATATAAATAATGGCAGCAATAATCTTCAAAAGAGCAGAAAGTTTTTGTTATTGCATCAATGAATGGCTTTGCTCTTTCTTTTGCTTCGTTTTCATCGATAAGTCCTGCACCTATTCCCCAGCGCAAAATGGTTATAGCCCTGCCGTAGTTCCATGCCATAGTTCCGCTGGAACCGAGTTTGTCTTTTAGATATGGAATAAACAGAAAAGAGCTTAGCTGTGCAAATGGAATTCCATATCCAGCGGCAGAAGAAATTAGCGATTCGCTTTTAGCTTCTGAAACCTTAACTGAAAAATCAGAATAAGCATCATAATTCTTGTAATCAAAAAGTTCGTCCAGAACATTCAGCAGTTCAAAATAGTTTGAAACATTCCATGAGCTTTCAAGAAGTTTTGCTGATAAGTTTTTCCCGTTTGAATCAGGGTTCAATGTATCATGTGACTGATTGTTGTTTTCTATGATATTTGAAGAAAGCATGCAGAAAAGCTTTTCTTCTGAACTAAGGTCTTTGAAGCTTGTCTGTTGAGAAAACGAAAAGAAATTACAAAAAAAGAATATAGCCAGACAAAATATGATTTTTTTCAAATGTCTTTCTCCGAATAAAACCTCTAAAAGCATTTATAAAGACTTTTAGAGGTTTTTTCAAGAAAATAGTGTAGCTCCTGAAAACTGAAGTTTCCAGAGGTTTCCGTTAATATTTTGAAAGATATCTGTCAATTTCCCACTGACTTACGCGTGTTTTATATTCAAGCCATTCAAGTTTTTTAGCTTCAACATATTTTTCAAGAACATGCGGTCCAAGAACATTGCAGACAAACTTGTCTTTCTGCAGTTCATCAAGCGCTTCTTCCAAAGAGGCGGGCAGAGAACCGATGTGGTGCTTTTTGCGTTGTGCAGCTGTCATTGAGTAGATATTGCCGTCAACTGCCGGTGGCGGAACAAGCCCGCGTCTTACGCCGTCAAGACCGGCTGCAATTGTTACAGCCAGCGCAAGATATGGGTTTGCACTTGGATCTGCCGAACGGAGCTCAATTCTTGTGCCCTTGCCGCGTGCAGCCGGAACACGGATGAGCGGGCTTCTGTTTTGTGCAGACCATGCAATGTATACGGGTGCTTCAAATTCCGGAACAAGGCGTTTATATGAGTTTACAAGCGGATTGGTTATAGCTGTAATGCCTTTGATGTGTTCCATGATGCCGGCAATAAAGCTGTATGCGGTTTTGCTCAAACCGACCTTGTTTTTTTCATCATAAAAGACATTTACACCGTCTTTAGACATTGAAAGATTCAGGTGCATGCCACTGCCCGCAATGCCAAAAATCGGCTTCGGCATAAAAGTTGCGTGCAAGCCGTGATTGTTTGCAATTGTCTTAACAGCAAGCTTGAATGTTATTACACGGTCGGCGGTTGTTAAAGCGTCACCATATTTGAAATCGATTTCATGCTGGCCGCGGGCACACTCGTGATGAGAAGCTTCAATTTCAAAGCCCATCTTTTCAAGCGTAAGAACAATGTCGCGGCGGACATCTTCACCTGGATCTACAGGACCCATATCAAAATAACCGGCAGAATCAAATGTTTTTAGAGTTGGTTTGCCGTCTTCATCTTTGCGGAACAAGAAAAACTCACATTCCGGACCGACATTGAAAGTGAAACCGTCTTTTGCGGCATCATCTAAAACGTTTTTAAGAACCTGGCGCGGCGAACCGTCAAAAGGTGTGCCGTCGTGCTTGTAAACATCGCAGATAAGGCGCGCAACTGTATCTGGTGCAATGCGCCATGGAAACTGAACGAAACTGTTCAAGTCCGGATAAAGCTTCATGTCAGATTCTTCAATGCGGACAAAGCCTTCGATTGATGAACCGTCAAACATGCATTCGTTGTTTAAAGCTTTTTCAAGTTGAGTTGCTGTGATGGCAACGTTCTTAAGCGTTCCAAGAATATCAGTAAACTGAAGTCTTATGAATCTGATATCGTTTTCTTTGACATATTTAAGGATGTCGGCTTTTGTTAAGTTTTTCATGGCTCATAGTACTTTTTTTATTGTTTTTGTGCAATGGACTTTTTAGGATGTATAGTAGCGCGCTACTTTAGAGACGGCGGTTTCTTGTCTTAAGAATTCCAATATTGGTTTGCACTATTGGAGGCAATGTACAAAAAAAAGAGCCTGCCTCGGCGGATTTCTTTTCGCAACAGCTTAATCTTATATTAAAGTCCAAGCGGCGAAAAGTGTCGGTTTTGCTTCGCAAAACCGACGGAAGCAGGCTCTTGCATTAGCTGAAAAATCTATTCAGCATTTTATGCTTAGATTCCTACAAAGTGCGAATCTACCTTGTCTTTTAGATAAGCGATGAAGTCATCAATCTTCATAACTTGTTGCGGTCTAGCATCGCGGAAACGCACGGCAACAGTGCCTTCAGCCTTTTCTTTTTCGCCGACAACCAGCATATAAGGTATTTTCTGAAGCTGAGCAGCCTTAATCTTGCCTTTCATGTTGTCAGGACCAAGGTCTGCATCAGCGCGGAAACCTGCGTCAAGCAGCTTGTTCTTGATTTCTTCGGCATAGTCATTAAAAGCCGGAGCAACCGGAATCATTGCAACCTGCTGCGGACAGAGCCATGCCGGCAGTGCGCCTGCAAAGTTTTCGATGAGAATTCCGATAAAGCGTTCAAGCGAGCCGAGAACGGCGCGGTGAAGCATTACCGGATGATGCTTTGCGTTGTCAGAACCGATGTATTCTGCGTTAAGGCGTTCACCAGAAGGCAGCTGATAGTCAACTTGAATTGTACCGCACTGCCATGGTCTGTTGAGCGCATCAAAGATTGTAAATTCAAGCTTTGGTCCGTAGAATGCGCCTTCACCCGGTTGAAGTTCATATTCAAGACCTGCTTTCTTACATGCGTCTGCAAGAGCGCCTTCTGCTCTGTCCCAGTCCTCGTCTGTTCCGACTCTCTTTTCAGGACGCGTTGAGAACTTAACGACAATCTTGTCATCCGTAAAGCCAAAATCTTTGTAGATGTCTTTCAAGAGGTGGCAGAATTTTGCAACTTCAGAAGGAATCTGTTCTTCCGTACAGAAAATATGGGCATCGTCCTGAACAAAGCCGCGGACGCGCATGATTCCATGGAGTGTGCCACTAGGTTCATTGCGTGTACAAGAACCAAACTCTGCAATACGCAGAGGCAGGTCTTTGTAAGAGCGGAGACGGTTTTTAAAAATTTCAACATGACCAGGGCAGTTCATCGGTTTAAGCGCAAACAGACGTTTTTCACTTTCTGTGATGAACATGTTTTCCTGATATTTTGCCCAGTGTCCGGAACGCTCCCAAAGTGTTCTTGGCATAACAAAAGGTGTATTAACTTCGACATAGCCGTCCTTGCGGATTTTGTCGCGGACATAATCCTTTATAATAGAATAAATTGTCCATCCGTTTGGATGCCAGAAAACTTCACCTGGGTTTTCTTCATCGATATGGAATAAATCAAGTTCTTTTCCAATCTTTCTGTGGTCGCGTTTTTCAGCTTCAGCAAGCATGTTAAGATAATCTTTGAGCTGCTGCGGTTTTTCCCATGCTGTACCGTAAATACGTGTAAGCATCGGGCGGTTAATGTCGCCGCGCCAGTATGCACCGGCAATTTTCATAAGCTTAAAGCTCTGCGGATTGATTTCTTTTGTGTTTGCAATATGCGGACCGCGGCAGAGATCTGTGTAGCCGTCCTGTGTATAAATGCTGATTGTTGCATCAGATGGCAAATCATTGATAAGCTCAATCTTGTAAGGCTGGTCTTTGAAAAGTTCAAGAGCCTTTTCTTTTGAAACTTCTTCCCTGATGAAATCGTGGTTTCCGCTTACAATGCGGCGCATTTCCTTTTCGATTTCTGCAAGGTCTTCTGCCTTGATAGGGCGGGTTAAATCAAAATCGTAGTAAAAACCATTTTCAATTGATGGACCAATTGCTACTTTTGAACCCGGAAACAGTTTCATTACTGCTTCTGCCATAACATGCGCCGTGCTGTGGCGCAACATGTCAAGTTTTTCATTTTTTGCTGACATAAATCTTCCTTTTGACTCGCAGATACAACCTGCGGAAATCTTCTGCATATGTATCATATGCATTTTGGTCAGTCTATTATTTTTAGCGAATAATCGCAAGCCCGGGTTTGCATTTTGGGCAAAATCCACATAATTAGCTGAATCGGCAACTCATGTAACTTTTGCTGCGCAAAACTTGCTCAAAATTCTTGTAACTTTGATGTAAAACTTTTTAAAAAACTGCCGTTTTGTGCGTAAACTCACGAAGTTTTAGTGCGTTAACGCACATAGGGTTTTTAAAAACTCGTGCTACACTTCACATGTTGAAAAACAAATAAAGGGAAATGTCGGCGGACAATAAACGAAAAATAAGGAGATTTTTATGAAAAGGGTAAAATGGTTTGGCGCGGTTGTTATCGCACTTGGTTTGGCTGTAGCACTCGTCTCGTGCGGTGGTGGCGGAGGCGGCGGCGGAGGAGGTGGTGGTGGCGGTACTTCTGGCGGCTCTTCTGGTGGAGGAGGTGCAGCTGCTGCTACAGGATCATACTCAGGTAGTTTTACTGTAAACGGAACAGGTTATAATACTCTGGCTATGTCTAACGGTTCATTCAATATTGCCGGTAATGATGGTAGTGATTTAACAGGTACATATGCTGCAGATACTTCATCTGCAAATGCAATACCAGACGGAACATATATATTTACATGTCCTTTAGGTACATTTAAAGTAATTGTAAACGGTAATAGCATAACCTTACAGAATGGTTCTGGTACTAATGCAATTAATGCGAGTGGTAGTGGCTCACCATTTCCAGCAGCAGGCTGGTGGAAAGGAACTGGTAACAGTCCTAGTAATCAAAATAGACCTTTTGTACAATATGTACATGTTTATGCTTCAGGTAGCAGCGGGGCTGTAAGATATGTATTTATTGATAATGGTACATTTTACGATGACTACACTATTCCTGTTACAATATCTGGAAGTACAATTACCTTTAATACAGCTAATAAGATAGTTAATTATCGTCGACTTACTACTCCTTTTGTAGATTACCAAGCAAGTTTTAATTTTGCTGTAAACGGTTCAAATTTGACTGTTTCTAACTTGAATATAGTAGGATCTAATGATCATACTTTTGATAATGGTCAGACAACAATGACTTATACTAGAATTTTTGCTAATCGTCCGGTTCACCCATAACAGAGTTGTCTAACCTTATGGGGCTGCCTCAAATCGGGCAGCCCTTTTTTTTATGCGCGGCTAAAAGTACAGCCTGCTTTCAAAGCAGACGTTCTGTTCCTGCTTTCCGCTGATAGTGATAGTGTTCTGCGCTTTATCTTCAGATTCAAAAAGCTGCAGGGTCTGCCCGCAGACAGCTTCTTTAGAATAGTTTATGCAAAAATCTTTGAGTTGTTTAGCCTGCATTTCATCGCTCAAACAGTCTGTAATGTAGTCGCCGTATCTTGAATTGTTTACATGGCCGTTGCCGTCAAGATCGCTCGGGCGCACTTTGCGCTCTTCAAGAAAAACAGCATTTTCGTCCTGCTGAATTTTTCCGCAGTCTAAAGAATCAGGCGGCGTGCTGAAAGTTGGGGCTTCACGCAGCGTAAAAAGCGCGGGCTTTATAATGCGGCGTGTAGTTGGGTTTACCAAAAGCCATGAACTTACGCCAGAAACAAGCTTTTCATCGTCTGTGCCGGTAATCTCATATTTTCTGAAGAGCTGAAGCCCCTGAGGCGCTTCTTCCCATGTATGAACCGTAATTGTGTCATTTGCCAGCGGCATTTTATGAATTCTGAAAGAAAGCCGCGAGAGTAGAATGGCGGTATCATGCTCTGCAAGAAATTTCCATGACAGCCCGCGCTGGTTATAGTCTTCAACAGCTGTGTCAGAAGTTATTGCCAAAAGTTCTGAAAGTTTAAGGCGCTGAAATCTGTCGCACTGGCTGAACGAAAGTTTCATTTCCTTATGAAAAAACATTTTGTCATCATGATACTGCTTGAACGAAACCATTTTTGCTCCTGTACACTTAATAGCTTTGCCTTATATTAGTTTTGCTCCAGAATTTTTTGAAGCCCGATCAGCACAAGCTCTGGAATAAAAACGTCGAACAGGCCTGTGTTTTCAAAAAGATTGGCGATGCCGCCAGTGGCAATTATATAAGCCTTTTTCTTTTTGAAAATCTCTTTTTGAAAGATTCTGCATATTTCTTTGATTGCACCGGCATGGCCATAGTAAAGCCCTGACAGAATTGCTTCTTTGTTTGTTGCGCCGTACACTTTTTCCGGGCGTTTAATCTCTACGCAGGGCAGTTTTGACGTACCATGCGCAAGAGCTTGAGCCGCAAGGTTCATTCCGGGAATAATTGTGCCGCCTGCAAATTCTTTGCCGGAAAGCACTGCGTCTACGGTTGTTACTGTGCCCATGTCAACAACAATAAGGTTTCTGCCCGGCATAATAGAAGCGGCGCCTGTTGCAGCTGCAATTCTGTCTGCGCCTATGCTGTTTTCGGGCTTGCAGCTTATTTTAATGTCTGAAAGAATATCAGACTGCAGAAACCATGTTTCAATATTGAAATATTGTCTTATAACCGCCTTGATCAGAAAGTTCATTTCTGGAACAACGCTGCTGCATATTGCGCGTGTTATTTCGCCGTTCTTAAAGTTTTTTTCATATATGTTCGTGTGAAAAAGCGAGGAAAAATCTTCGAGCTTTAAGCCGTTGTTTGTGTTTATCTCAAAGACAGAAAGCAAGGTTCTGCTGGAAAAGAGCCCGAACTTGATTGTCGAATTTCCAATGTCAATTACTAAATTCATTCTTGTTTCTCCTCATTCAGTTGTTTGAGTATATGGTAAGCCCGCCATTTGTGCAATATTTTCCGCTGTTATGGAAATAGATATTGATTTAAAAATTAGTTTGATATATAACTAATTTCGTATGAAAGAAGATTTGATATCAAATTATATGCATGAAGCAATCAGCCTGGCAAAAAAAGGCGCCGGATTCGCTAATCCCAATCCTTTAGTTGGGGCTGTTATTGTTAAAGATTCAAAAATTATCGGGCGCGGTTACCACGAAAAATACGGCGGCCTTCATGCTGAAAGAAACGCCATAAATGATGCTGTCAAATCTTCAGGCAATGCTGATATCTGTGCCGGTGCGTCTATTTTTGTGACGCTTGAACCCTGCTGTCACCAGGGCAAGCAGCCGCCGTGCACAGACGCAATTATCAGTCAAAAATTCTCAGAAGTTTACATCGGTTCTTATGACCCGAATCCGCTTGTAAACGGCAAGGGCATACAAAAATTAAAAGAAGCCGGCATCATTGTTCATGAGCAGATTTTAAAGGACGAATGTGACCGGCTGAATCCGTTTTTCTTTCATTTTGTAAAGACTAAGACACCGTACGCAATCTTGAAATATGCAATGAGCATAAACGGCGTTTCAATAATCAAAAAAGGCTCAAAGACAATCTCTAACGAAGAATCGCACAAGGCGGTACACCAGACTAGAAGCGCGGTTATGGCTGTGCTTGCAAGCGCAAAGACTGTCAATGATGACGACTGTATGCTTACGTGCCGTCTTGAAGGAAATGTGCACCAGCCGCACCGCATAATTCTCGACAGAAAGCTTTCGATTAAGAAAGACCGTGCAATTCTAAATACGGTTGATGTGTCGCCAATAATCATAATGTATTCGAAATGCTCGTCGCTCAAGCAGAAATTTCTGGCTGGCAAAGGCATAAAGCTTGTTAAAGTGCCTGAAAAGAACCGGCACATTGATTTAAACGCTGTAATGCAGAAGCTTGGCAGTCTCGGCTATGACAGCGTGCTCATCGAAAGTTCCGGCAACTTGGCAGAAGCTTTTCTTGAAGCCGGTCTTGTTCAGAAGACGCAAGTCTTTATCTCGCCACTTTTCATCAATCCAAAAGACGGAAATAAGCGCATTGCTTTAGGTCAGCCTGTCAGCATTGAAACTTGCGGCGGTGATATTTGTGCTTCTTACAGCCCGGCTCAATCAGAAACGGAGGGCGCATGTTCACAGGCATAATCGAAGAAATCGGCACTGTTACGCGTATTCAGAAATACGGCCAGTCTATGACGCTTGTTATAAGAACAGACAAGGTTGCGGAAGACTTAAAGCCCGGCGACAGTCTTGCTGTTGAGGGCGTGTGCCTTACAGTTACGCAGATACGCAGTGACAAAACAGTCTTTGCCGACGTAACGCCCGAAACTTTTTCAAAGACAAATTTCATGGAATTAATTCCGGGCAAGAAAGTAAATCTTGAAAGAGCAATGCCTGCAAACGGCCGTTTCGGCGGGCACATTGTTACCGGCCATATAGACGGAACAGGCAGGCTTGCTTCAAAAGTGAATAACGGCAATTCAATTGAATATACGTTTTCTGTGCCGGAAAACCTTTCAAATTATATGGTACAGAAAGGTTCAATCGCCGTTAACGGCATTTCGCTTACGGTTGCTGAAATAAACGGAAACAAATGCCGCGTTGCGGTTATTCCGCATACGCAAAAAAATACAACGCTGCAGTTTCTTAAAGATGATGCGCTTGTAAATATCGAATGCGACATTTTAGGAAAATATGCCTGCAGGCAGATGCAGACACTTAAAGCTCAATAACTTTAGAAGGGGAAAATATGGACAAGATTTTTGATTCTGTTGAACAGGCTCTTGAAGACATAAAGCAGGGCAGGCTGATAATCGTAACTGACGATGAATCGCGCGAAAACGAAGGCGATTTTATCTGCGCGGCAGAATTTGCAACACCAGAGAACATCAACTTTATGGCAAAACATGGCAGAGGGCTTATCTGTATGCCGCTCAGTTCAGAAATAGCTGAAAAAATGTCGCTTTTTCCGATGACCGAAAACAACACAGACAATCACGAAACAGCTTTTACAATCAGCGTAGATTCTGTTGAAACTTCAACAGGCATTTCTGCCTTTGACCGCAGTCTTACGGCAAAAAAACTTGCTGCGGAAAATGCAAAGCCTGAAGACTTTAGAAGACCGGGCCACATGTTTCCGCTTGTGGCTGTTGACGGCGGCTTGAAAAAAAGACAGGGGCACACCGAGGCAACTGTTGCGGCTTGTGCGCTTGCCGGTCTTAAAAAAGCGGGGCTTTGCTGTGAAATTCTTTCTGAAGACGGAACAATGGCGCGGCTGCCAGAGCTGCGCAAAATTGCAGACGAGCACAAGCTTTCTTTGATAAGCATAAAACATCTTGCTGAATATGAGCGTGTGCACCGCAAAATCATTGTGCGCTCTTCTCAGGCTACGCTGCCCACAAAATACGGCACCTTTACAATTACAGGCTTTACAAACACTGAAACCGGCGTTGAGCATGTCGCGCTCTCTGCCGGAGACATAACCAAAGGCAGTGTGCTCTGCCGCATTCATTCAGAATGCATGACAGGCGACACCTTCGGCTCGCTTAAGTGCGATTGCGGTGACCAGCTTGCAGCCGCGCTTGAGAAAATTCAAGAAGAAGGCGCAGGTGTGCTCGTTTATCTGCGCCAGGAGGGCAGGGGAATCGGTCTTGTAAACAAGATTAAGGCTTACGCTCTTCAGGAGCAGGGTTACGACACAATTGAGGCAAACATCAAGCTGGGCTTTAAGGCTGACCTGCGTGATTACACCGAAGGTATTCAGATTCTGCAAGATTTGGGCGTGAGTTCAATCAAGTTGATGACGAATAATCCGGACAAGGTTGACTCATTCCAGGTTGAAAAAAGCGGCATAACAATTACCGAGCGCGTTCCGCTTGAGATTAAGGCGAACCCGTTGAATATCCGCTATTTGCAGACCAAAAAGCTGAAAATGGGGCACTTGCTCACTGTTGTCTAAGCTGTGCCGTTTGGTGCGCTTCACATAAATTTAGATTGATTTCTTATAGGAGAATAAAATGAACGTAATCGAAGGAAATATCGTAGCTTCTGAAAATTTCAAGATTGGCATTATTGCTTCACGCTTTAATGACTTTGTTGTAGGGCGGCTTGTTGAGGGTGCGCTTGACGGCTTAAAGCGCCACAACGTAAAAGATGAGAACATTACTTTGGCAAAAGTGCCCGGAGCATTTGAAATTCCGGTTGTAGCAAAGAAAATGGCTGAAAGCAAGAAATTTGACGCAATAATCTGCCTCGGCGCGGTTATCCGGGGCGCAACTTCTCATTATGACTATGTCTGCAATGAAGTTTCTAAAGGAATTGCACAGGTTTCGCTTGAAAGCGGTCTGCCTGTGCTTTTTGGTGTTTTGACAACTGAAAATATTGAGCAGGCTGTGGAGCGTTCAGGCTCAAAAGCCGGCAACAAAGGCACAGAATGCGCCCTTGCCGCCATTGAAATGATTCAAGTGCTTAACCAGCTTTAACAGCTTTTAGCTTACAAGCTCGCGCGCACGGTTGAGTGCGGCTGTGATGTTGTCAAAGATGTTCTCATGGCCGAGCTTGTCAGCCATACCTGTCTTTTCAAGAAGCATGAAAGGCTGTGTGTGGATTCCGCTGATTACAATCGTAATGTTCTTGCGGCTGCATGCAGCCATACACTGCTCAAGCGCCTTAATTCCACCAGCATCAAGATAAATTGTGTTTCTCATGCGCAAAATCAAAACCTTGCAGCTTGCCTGTGCGCGCTCTGTTGCAAGCTCAAATTTGCGCACAGTACCGAAAAACAGCGGACCTTCAATTTCATAGACAAAACAGCCGTCTGGAATGTCGAGATTTTCTGCCGGCTGGTCAGTTTTAATGCCGCCTGTCAAAGTTTCTCTCTGATTCTGAACTTCTGAAAGGTCAATCATCTTCTTAATGAAGAAGAAGGCGGCAAAGCCCAAACCAACTTCAATTGCAACAGTCAGGTCTACAAAGACAGTGATGAGGAACGTAACCAGAAAAACTGTAATGTCTGATTTCTGGCCTTTGAGCAGGGCGCGGATAGCAGGAAAACCTGCCATGTTCCAGGCTACGTTGATAAGCACTGCAGAAAGTGCCGCCATCGGAATATAGGCTGCGTATTTGCCTGCAAAAAGCAGAATAAGCAGCAGAGTAAGTGCGTGTACAATGCCGGCAATCGGGGTGCGTCCGCCGTTTTTAATGTTGGTTGCTGTTCGGGCAATTGCGCCTGTAGCAGGAATGCCGCCGAACAAAGGCGAAGCGATATTCGCAATTCCCTGCGAAACCAATTCCATGTTTGAGTCGTGCTTTGAGCCGATCATACCGTCAGCTACAACCGCTGACAAAAGCGATTCAATTGCGGCAAGCACAGCAATCGAAATGGCGGTCGGGAACAGCGTTGTAATTGTTCTGATGCTGAAATCTGGCAGCTGCGGCTTTGGCAGTGCTGTTGGAATTATGTAATGTTCGGCGCCGTCTGCAAAATGGCCGATTGTGTCGGTGTGAAGCCCGCATTTGCTTTCAAGAATGATGTTCACCACAGTTGCAAGAATAATTACGATAAATGAGCCTGGTATCTTTTTGATGACTTTTGACCAGATAAAGATGAATGCAAGGCAGATTGCCGCCATTGCGAACGAATACCAGTTGATTGTTGCAGCCGAGCGTACATAGACAATCATTTTTGGAAGAAAATCACCCGGCATTTTTGTGTATTCCTCGCCGAGAACCAGCATTGGAACAGAAAAATCAGGGCGAAGACCGAAGAAGTCGCCGAGCTGACCAGCTGCAATTGTAACGGCAATGCCGGCTGTAAAGCCTGTTACAATAGTGTATGGAATAAACTTTACGAGACCGCCCATCTTGAACACGCCGAGCAGAATGAGCAGCACACCGGCCATAACTGTGGCTGTGGCAAGACCGCTCATGCCGTACTGGGCAACAACGCCGTAAACGATTACGGCAAAAGCACCTGTCGGGCCGCCAATCTGAACGCGGCTGCCGCCAAATGCGCTGATACAAAAACCTGCGATAATAGCTGTAAAAAGTCCGGCAGCAGGGTTAACGCCGGAAGCAATGGCAAAAGCGATGGCGAGCGGAAGTGCAACAATTCCTACAATGATACCCGCAATAAAATCGCTTACGAATTTTTTGGCATCGTAGCCTTTAAGTGAATTAATTAATTCTGGTTTCATGATTTGCTCAGTTTAATGAGTTCCCGCCTTTTGCTCAAGCAGATGCGCAAATTTGCGGGTAGCGGAACTACGAAACGTAATTGAAGAAAATCTTTTTTTTAGATAAAGCTTTATTTTGTAATTTTCTCACCAAGTTCTGGATTAAAAATATAAAAAGTTTTGCATTTAATTATAGCATTTACTTCTTTATAATCACCACTCTCTAATACATGAGCTCCTTGAAAATTAAAACAATAGCCATCATTATTTTCTGCAATTAGCTCAATGCCATAAAATTCATCATTGATTAACATATTAGGAGTCATTTCAAAAAACGAAACATCTTCAAATGTTAACTGACCATGAGGAATATCGTTTTTTGTATAATAATTCCATTCATTATTTTCTGGTTCTATTCTAGAAATGCAATTTATTTGTATTATAACTTTTTCTCGATGCACTTCCATTTTTTCACAATATCTATCACCAAAATATAATGATTTTAGAAAGTCTTTCATTAGAATATTCTCTCTTAATTTAAAATCTAATGAGTATCTGCGCTGTTCCAAAGAACAACGCAATTGTTTAAGTTTTCGTGTAGGAAGTGTAACGCTTTACGGGTTCTGCTCTTTTGCTTCGTTTTCAAGCTTTTTGGCATCGGCGGCGGCAAGGGCTTCGTATAAAAGCTTTTTCAGGTCAACTGAAATAAAGCCGGCTCTTGCTGTCTGATAGAAGAATTCTTCTTCCCAGGCGGTGTACAAGATGTTGCCAGAAATTACAAAGTCATTGTAGATAAAGCCTTTCGGCAGTTTTGGCAGCCTGAAAACTACAGGCTTTCCGTTGCGCAGAATGTAGTTGTTCGGCAGCGCGCCAGAAAAATAAGTTGTGCCGTCTTCAAAAAGCGAGATTATGCATGTACCGAAATCTTTTACAGTACCCTTGAAAAGCAGAGAATTTTCTGCGCCCTGGCGTACATAATTGACCGGCGTTCCAGATTTTTCACCGCTGTAGTACAAATCCAGAGAAAATTTCTGCGGAATCTGCGCAAGAAGTTTTCTAACTCTTTCCGGGGCTTTTCCAAATTCATAGTTGCAGACAATCTGCTTGAACAAATCAATTGAAAGTTCCTGCTTTTGAATCTGCCCCGGCTTAGGCATGCCGGTCAGCGAAATCAAAGGCTCATAAGAGAAAAACTGAAGATAGTTAAAGTCAATCTTTTCTTTTGTAGAAGTCTTGAATGCAGCCGTCCAAGAGCTGCCGTCATACATAAGGTGCACAGTTTCTGAAGAAGGGTTCAGTTCAAGGTCAGTTACGCGCAGAAGCGGAAAAAATATCTTGTTTTCGTCTCTGTACTGAATAAGAAAAGGCAGCGGAGCTTCTGAAGCCTTGCTGTTAAAAAAGCTGTTGCGGTAAACATGAAAAACCGGATTATTTTCCACTGAAACAAGATTGCTTACCGTTGTGTCTGTAAAGTACATGGCATCAGAAATTAATTCAGGCTGGTTTTCAAGCGAATCAGGAAGCAGCGCAAGACCGAGTCTGTTAATCAAAAAATAAGACTTATTGTTAATTTTTGCCGCGCCTGCAACGCGCAGAGTTTCTGTCCATGGGCGGAATATCTGTGTAGGAATATCAGCCGGAGATTCAATCTCCTGGATTCCGTCTTTTGTAAAGCATGACCAGCGGAGAACTGGAATATATTTTACAGTTTCTTCAACGGGCGTTTCTGTAATTTCGGGTGTCTGCTCTTGTGCAGACTCTGTTTTTTCAGTTTTCTTGCATGAATAAAAGCTGAACAACAGCATAACTGAGAGAAGCGTAAATAAGCCAAATGAAACAACGCTAGTATTTTTAGATGCTACCATAAGTCTAGTTTACTCTGCAAGTTCAGTTATGACAAGTGCGTTTTTTGATGCAGCTTTCTTTTCTATAATTACAAAGCCTCTGCTGCTAAGATAAATCTTTTTTGAAAGCGGAAAATACGACAATTCACCGGCGTAAACCGGCTTTGCATCTCCGTAAGGTGCGCAGACCCATTCAACTGTGCCCGGCTGAAAAACGTCCTCATAAGTTTTTTCTTCTTTAAGCACAGAAACCGAAAAAGAGCCTGTACAAATTTTGGCGGCAATCGCTTCTGTTTCAATAAGCCAGGGCTCATCAACACGCTTTGCAAATTCTTCCTGAAGTTTCTGCCAGTTAAAGTAATTGCACAAATGCTGTGCGTCTGCCTGCGGTTGAGCTGCCTTTGTAAGAATCTGCAAAAGCACTTCTGCGCTTGTGCCGTTAAGCCATGAAGGAACAAGCGTGTTTCCGCTTTTGTTCACCGGATAAATTGCGCCTGCGGGCAGAATCTCTTCTCTGCCGTTTATCACAAGATAAAACAGCACCGGCGTCGGCCTGTTTTTAGCAAATTCAAGCGGAATAATCTGACCCGCGCCGGAAAAATCAAGCGGCATTGTCTTAAGGCTGCCTTCTGGCGAAATCCATTTCATGTTCCAGCTTAAAACTGAAGCCTGTCTGCCGTTTGCAGGTGCAAGCAGCAGGCTTACAAGCTCCGCATTGGGCGCAGGCGGCGTAATATAGCAGGTTTCTGTCGCTATAGGAACTAAATCGCTCAACGAGTGCATGCCTGCACCGCCGCCACCGCCTCCGCAGCTAGAAAACACCAGAACTGAAAAAGCCAAAAAAATTGAAAAAGTCTTCATACAATTAATATGCGCGCAAAAGTTTTTTTTCCTGTACCAAAATGCAGATTTTTCTGCAAAAAAAGCAAAAAAATGTACAAAAGCCCGCTCTGCGCGGGTCCCAGCTACGGGAAAAATCAGGAAACCTTCCCACAGGGCGCCCTTCCTGCTTTTCCCCTGCGTCCCACGCAGAGCAGCTCTTGTGCACTAAGGCTTGTGCCTGTAGAATAAGTGTGTTCAAACATTAATTGAGGAATCTAAAAGTATTTGGAGAGATTATGAAATTAAAAGTCTGTATTGCATTTGTTGCTGCTGTTTTTGTGGCTGTACCTCTTTGTGCCCAAGAACTTGGGGATAAAATCCAAAAAGAACTGACCGTCAACGGCGAAAAAGTCACCCGCATGGTGGAATACACAGCTTTTGCTGAACATGATTCCAACGGGAAACAGATTCATTTTAAAAGAAGTGATGGATTCGAAAAATGGACAGAATACGATTCAAATGGTAATAAGATTCATTATAAAGATAGTAACGGTAAAGAGGATTGGTCTGAATATGATTCAAAAGGTAATCAAATTCATCATAAAAAAAGTGACGGCTACGAAGAATGGGTTGAATATTATTCAAATGGTATGAACGTCCATTATAAACAAAGCGATGGTTTAGAAGTATGGCGTGAATTTGATTCAGGTAACAGACCTATTCGCTATAAAGATAGTTCTGGTCTTGAAGGATTTAACGAATACGATTCCGCTGGAAGACTAATTCATTGGACACTTAATGATATGGAACACTGGACTGATTATGATTCAGAAGGAAGGCAAATCCATTATAAAAAAAATGAACCAGAGGAGAATTTGGAATATTGGATTGAATATGATTCAAACGGTAATCAAATTCATTACAAAAAAGATGATGGGTATGAAGCATGGTGGGAATTTAACTCAAGTGGTGAATTGATTCATAGCACAACTAATGATGGTAAAGAATCTTGGTATGAATACGATTTGAATGGCAGACAAAATCATTTAAAAAAAAGTGACGGTTTTGAATCTTGGTATGAATACGACTCAAACGGAAAAGTGATTCATTTTAAAACAACGAATGGTTACGAAGAATGGTCTGAGTATGATGAAAATGGTAATCGGATTCATTATAAAAAGAATGATGGTTACGAAGAATGGTCTGAATATGATGTAAAAGGTAACAGGATTCATTATAAAAAAAATGATGGGTATGAAGAATGGAAAGAATATGATTCAGACGGTAAAGTAATTTCTTTTAAAGATAATCAAGGTAATGAAACTTGGAATAAAGATAATCATATTTATGCCAAATCTAGTGACGGTTTGGAATATTTGATGGAATTTGATTCAAAAGGGCTTAGAAAATATTCTAAGTTTTATAAAGATAATATATGGCATGAATTTTGGTTTGAATACACCTACTGGTCAAACGGCAAAATAAAAACGATGAAGGAATTTTCTGCTGTTGAGTGAAATATCATTTGATATTTGTCCGCTTATTCCGTTTTGAGCCAAATATCATTTGATATTTGGCTTCTTTATTTCATTTTGAAGGAAATATCAAATGATATTTGCTTCCTTTTTCAATTTTGAGCAAAATATCAAATGATATTTCCTTTCTTTTCTCATTTTGGACAAAATATCATTTGATATTTGACTAAAAGTTTTATTTCCAACTAAATATCAAATGATATTTGGCTGATAGTTTTGTTTCCAACTAAATATCATTTGAAATTTTCCTCTGTGCAAATATGCCTAAAAATCTAAACTCGCACCTATGCCAAATTGTATTCATGTATTACAATAAGTTAAAGAAAGTTAGAGCAAAGTGATTGAGTGGGGGAAAGCGATGAAAAAAGTTTTTCAGGCGTTAATTGCAGTTTTTGTCTGCCTTTTGTTTTTTAGCTGCGGAAAAGTAAAGTTAAAGCCTGTGCAATTTGATAAAGTTTCTGTAAAAAGCGGGTTTATCACTGTTGAGGCAACGCCAAAGTATGAGCTTATGTCTGTTCTGTGCCATGTTGCAGGCTACGAAGACGCTTCGGCTGAAAATGAGCTGATGAAATATGTGGACATCTGGTTTGACGAATATAAGTCGCATAAAGCCGTAAAGCTCATGAATGAATACCATGAAAAATACGGAATGAATCTTGATACGGCTTTTTCGCTTCTGCTCTGCGTTGCAGATGATTTGTCCTGCTACACCGAAAACTTAAAAGATAAGCCTTATTTTGTTGATGAACGCTGGTACAAGATAGACACAAACAAGTTCTTAAAAGCTTTCAACGATTTTGCCGTAGAAACCAAATTCAACAAGTTTTATCTATTGTATCAGGCTTATTATAAGCAGGCAGTTTTAAGCATTACAAATGTGCTTGATAAGGGCAGCGTCTGTGCCTGGCTTGACGACTTTTATTTCCGCGGGCAGTCGCAGAATGTGGTTATTCACACGTCAGAAAACCTCTGCGGAAACAATTTGTGGTATTCTGCCGCAAAGCAGAACGGACTGCTCTATGTAAACTGCATTCCGCCCATATACGAAAAACAGAACGAATATCATCTTGCGTACAGAATTGCGCAGAACTTTATCACCTCTAAAATTGATTTGATATGGTCTTTGAACGGCGACTTTCTTTCGGGCATGATTGACAACATAAAGCAGATGCGCGGCGAAGATCCTGCTGATATTTCGCAGAAATACTCGTTTGTTATAGCCGATCTGCTTCAGTTTGACCTCTGTGATTTTGTCCGCAGGTTCAATTCAGAAGAGATTTATCAGATTTATGTTGAGTCGCTCAAGCAGATTGCCTCTGAGGAGCTTCTTGCCAAATATGAAGACCTTGTGAATGATTATGTGCTTAACAAAGAGAAGTACCCCACGTACCAGGATTTTATTCATGTTGAGACAAACTGGCTCTTTGAGCTTTATGCGTCTATGACCTGGGGCAGCGCATTCAAATAAGTTTACTTAAAGCGTGTCATTATCGGGCTTGACCCGATAATCTCGAGTTCGCGCCATGCGTGCAGTTCAATTCTTGGAGTAATAACTATGAAAAACATAAAATTCTATTCGCTGCTTTATGTGCAGAAAGGTACGGAAAATCTTGCGCAGAATTTCGGCGCGGCTTCGTCTAAACCGCCCAAAATCAAAGACTTAGAGCTTTACACAAAGTCTTGCAGCAATTTGATGAAGTCGCTTGAGGCGCAGGGCTTCTGCTATTCAGTTCTGACAAATCAGCCTGAGCTTCTAAAGCAAATGCAGCCTGAACTTGACGTAAAGCAGATAGATTTTTCACTTAACGTGCCGGAAGGAATAAGTTTTTACGGCGCGCACTTTAAGATAGACACCTTCAAGTGGTTTGCCGCTCAAAAAGACGATTATTCAATTCTGCTTGATATTGACGAAGTGTGCATAAGCCCCATGCCGGAAAACCTCTGCGCCGCAATAAAGAACAATCTGCCTGTTTATTATGACATTACTGACCAGATGTACCCGGACGCAGGCCGTGCGCGCCTTATAGACGACCTCAAACTTTTCTGCCCTGAGGCAGATTTGGGCATTTGGGCTGGCGGCGAATTTATAGGCGGTGACTCAGCCTTTTTTAAGAAGCTTTACAAAAAAATTGACGCTATAAGCGCGGGCTATTTTTCAGCGCAGCAGAAGCTTTTTCACAAAGGCGATGAAAGCCTTACGACTGCGGCTTTGCAGTGCCTGCTTAAAGACGGCACGCCTATGGTGAATGCCGGCGGTTTTGGTGCGGTTGTGCGCTATTGGAGCTGCGGCACGCGCCATGTGCAGAAGCCTTTTGCCGCAGTCAAAGACTGCTTTCTGCTGCATCTTCCGGCAGACAAGCGTTTTCTTGCGGAAAATCAGTATGCTTCAGATTTTATCCAAAAATACGAGAAATACCTTCAGAGCGAAAAATCAATTGATACTAAGACTGTGTTTCCAAAGCTGTTCTGGCAGCGTGTAAAGAACAAGCTTCTGCGCCTTGCAAAGCTGAAACAATAAAAAAAAGGCTGCCAAAACTTTCGGGCAGCCTTTTTCAGTTAAGAGCAAATAAGATTATTTGTCTTTTGCACGTTCAACGAATGAACCGTCGCGTGTATCAATAACGATGCGGTCATCTGTGTTGCAGAACAAAGGAACTTTTACTTCAATTCCAGTATCAAGTGTTGCTGGTTTTGTTGATTTTCCTGAAGTATCGCCTTTTACGCCTGGTTCACAGTATGTGATTGTGCGTGTAACGTTTACAGGCAGTTTTACACCAACTGGTTTGCCTTCGTAGTATGTGATGAAGATGTCATAATCATCATCTGGAGAGATGTAGCCGGCATTGTCGCCGAGGTCTTCTTTTGAAAGAAGTACATCTTCGTATGTTTCCTGATCCATGAAGTGGAAGTCATCGCCGTCAATGTAAGAAAGCTTTACTGTTTTTTCTTCAAGATCTACTTCGTCGAATTTTTCGCCTGCATCAATACCAAGATCCTGTGTTCCGCCTGTAGCAATGTTTTTAACACGAAGCTTAACTGTAATTCCCTGACGTCCGCCCTGCTGACCAAGTTTTTTCTGAACGATGAAAGGGTT
>CAMJMF010000010.1 GCA_946406925.1 uncultured Spirochaetales bacterium
CAGATGTTATCGTTCTTGATATTGAAATGCCGGTAATGAACGGCATTGAATTCTTGAAAGAACGCCGCCGCCGCGGTATCGATATTCCTGTTATAATGCTCTCAAGCATTGCAAAAGAAGGCTCAAGAGTTACAATGGAATGTCTTGAGCTTGGTGCTGCGGACTTTGTAACAAAGCCTTCCGGCTCAGATTCTCCTGATATTGCTGCTGTAGCTGAGCGTCTGACAGAGCTGCTCATCGGTTACGGTACTAAATATGCTTCTAAAAAGCTCAACCGTCCTGTATTTATTCCTGAACCTGCATTTATAGCTGAACATTCAAAGTCTTCTTCGCTGCTTTCTCGCGCTTCTTCTGCCTTGAACGAAGCTTCTCAAAAGCAGCCGTCAGATACATCTGCACCATCTCATGCAGCGCCGTCTTTCGGTCTTGCTGCAAAAAAAGAAGCCGGCGGTCCTGTTGTTCCTCTTAGAGAAGGCGGAAAAATTGAGATTATTGCAATCGGCATTTCAACCGGTGGTCCAAATGCACTGCGCGAAGTGTTTAAAGACATTGACCCGAATCTTGAACAGCCGATTCTTGTTGTTCAGCATATGCCTGCCGGCTTTACTGAGGAATTTGCGAACAGCCTTAACAATATTTGTCCGCTTGAGGTAAAAGAAGCCAAAGAGGGCGATGTTGTAAAGAAAGGCCGCATTTTGATTGCTCCGGGCAACAAGCACATTCTTGTTGAGCGCCGTCCGTTGGCAACAGTTGTTCATTTAAGTGATGCAGAGCAGAGAAACGGTCACAGACCGTCTGCTGATGTGCTGTTTGAGTCTGTTGCACAGCAGTATCAGAACAGGGCTCTCGGCGTAATCATGACAGGCATGGGCCGCGACGGAGCTGCACAGATAACAGAAATGCGCCGTCAGGGTTCGTATACTTTGGGGCAGGACGAAGAATCTTGCATTGTATACGGAATGCCTAAAGTTGCTTTTGAAATGGGTGGAATCCAGAAACAGGTTGCGCTCAAAGATATGGCAAAAGAAATAAACAAAGTAGCCAGAGAACACGCATAAGCTGTTCTGTTTATAAAAAAGCCGGTAAGCGCTTAAATGCTTGCCGGCTTTTTTTGTGCTTAAGTGTGTAATTTGGTCAGTCTTTCCAAGGGAAAATAAAGCTTTTCAATGAGCGCGGTCCTAATGTTTCCCTGTCTTCGGCGATTAATTCACCCCATGGGATTCGGGCTTTGCGCTTGCCCTGCTGTTTCAGCTCATCAGCGTGTTCTTCAAGCCAGTCATATTTGTATAATCTTAATCTGAAAGCATTGTTGTAGCTCAAAAGAATGCCTGCAAAACCTGGGACAAGAGTTGCAGTAAAATATGTAATTACACCTAAAATTAATGTGTAAATGAACATGAAAATTGAAAAGCCGATGTTGTCAAAGAAAATTATAAAGCATTTCTTGAGCGTCTTTTTGAATTTGTTTCCAAGCTGAGCCTGAATCGGCAAGAACCACTGAAGAGCAAGCACTGTTGATAAAACAACCCAAAACATTACAGAAGCCAGAAAAAGCCCCAGCAGATTGTCCATGTGATAATAAAATGGAATACATTTGACTGCTACCAGTGCAATTATCACTAACAAAGCTGTAAAAAGAAGCGCATCTTTCCATACATTTGGAATTTCAAGAAATGTTTCTTTGATTGAAACATATTTGAAATCAGCATATTTGGCTGTAGTCTGGTTTATGGCAAAAAGCGAGATCATAAACAGCAGCAGAAAAACTATTGCTATTCCAAGCCCGATAATTGAAGAAAGTTTTGAATAAAAGAAGAATCCGCCGAAAAGAAAAGCCAGTAAAATGCAGTTATAAACTATAATTGATAAAAGATTATCCCAGCCGTCACAAAAATTTTTTTTCAAAAGGAACAAAATCATAATAAAAGTTTTAAATGATTCTTAAAATATAGTCAACATTGCATGATCTTTAGTTTTAAGGTGATATTTACATAAACTTTTGTTACTTTATTAAAAATTTTTGCAATAAGTGTAGAGAAAGAATAAAATGTATGATATAATACTATTATGAATAACGGACATCTTTCTGGAATATTATCATTAATTTCAAAAATTCATGCAGAAACAGTAACTTATCTGAATGCAGAGCTGGCAAATAGTGGTTTGCCGGATTTTTCAACATCTCATGGAAATATTTTGTACCGACTTTCTCAGGCTGATTCGCTTTCCATGTCTGAATTGGCAAAAATGATTCACCGCGATAAGTCAACCGCCACAGTTCTTGTAAATAAGCTTGAACGTCTGGGCTTTGTAAAGCGCACCCGCTGCAAAGAAGACTACCGGAAAATTCTGCTGGTTCTTACCGAGAAGGGTACTGAATATAACAAGACAACAGCAGACATTTCAAAAAGATTGATTGACCGCTGCTATCAGGGTTTTTCAAACGAAGAAAAAGAAACAGCCTTTAAGCTTTTAACCAGAATTGCAGATAATTTTTCAGATTCTGAATCTGAGGAATAAGCCAAGGTCTTTATAGAATATTGAAAAGCACAGCTTATAACGGGCTGTGCTTTTTTTTTGCTTAAATCTTTGATATTGACTATATTTTTATTTCAAATTAAAATTGTGCAAATTAAAAAAAGTACTCACACTATATTCAAATTACAGGAGTTTTCCAATTGAAAACTTGTTTCACCAGAAAATTAATTTCTTTTAGTCTGTTGGTAGTTTTGGTTCTAGGCAGCCTTACTGTTTCTGGCTGTTCAAAGAAAGCTGCAAAAGAAGCTTCAATCGCTGTTTTTGTTCCGGGCGTAATTGCCGGAAGCCCTACTTATGAAATGCTCGCCGAAGGTTCGGTTGAGGCTGTTGAAGAATACAACAAGAGAACAAATCAGAATGTTAAGATTGATGTAATAGAAGCCGGAACAAATCAGGCTGAATGGAGCTCAAAATTGACGGCTGTAACTGCAAGCAATAAATACAGCCTTATAGTTTCTTCAAATTCTTCGCTGCCGGCAATTATAGAGCCTTTAACAGAGCAGTTTCCGGAACAGAAATATCTGGTTCTGGATGCATATCTTGAGAACAACCGCAATGTTGCAACTGTGAACTATAACCAGAGAGAGCAGGGCTATTTGACAGGCTATGCTGCGGGTCTTGCAACAACTGCGGATGCTTCTGTTTTTCCTTATGCTAATTCTGCAAAAAAAATTGCGCTTGTTGCTGCTCAGGAATATCCTGTGATGAATGAAATTATTCTGCCTGCTTTTGAAGAAGGCGCAAAAGCTGCGGACGCAGGCGTTTCAGTAGAATTCAGAATTGTAGGCAACTGGTATGATGCTTCAAAAAGTGCAGATATAGCACGCTCATTATATGAAGAAGGTGTTGATGTTATTCTGCCGATTTCAGGCGGCGCAAATCAGGGCGTTATTTCTGCCGCACAGTCTTTGAATTTTTATGTTACATGGTTTGACAATAACGGCTATGATAAGGCACCGGGGCTTGTTATCTCAAGTATGGCGCTTGAACAGAAAAAACTAGCCAAAGAGATGGTTTCAGCTTATCTTGAGGACAAGCTCGAATTCGGCAGTGCGAAGACTGTGGGCATAAAAGACGGCTACATCACTTTTGTAAAAGATGATCCTGTATACCGCCAGAATATCCCTGCAGCATTTATAGATCAGCTTTCAGCTGTTGAAGCCGACATAAAAGCCGGTAAACTTAAGCTCCCTGCCGCAAACAAGTAGTTCGAGATTGCCGGGGCAAGCCCGGCAATAATATGCCTCCAGCTGAAATAAATTCAGCATGACACTTTTTGCCAATCCCATCTCTTCCATTTTGAACAAATGACAAATATAAAAAAAACTGCTACTATTGCAACTGTATGAATTTGCATGAACTTTGCTGCACAGACATTTGTATGCACTTTACTCTCAAAAAAGCACTTGATGGTGCAACTGTGCAGTTCAAAACAGGTTCAATTCATGCCCTGCTCGGCGAAAACGGCGCAGGCAAATCAACTTTAGCCCACATTATTTCAGGTCTTTTAAAGCCGACATCAGGTTCAATAACTTATGACGGTGTGCCGCTTTATTGCGGAAACGGCGCAAAGCCCGGGATTTTTATGGTTCACCAGAACCCCAAGCTTGCCGAAGATTTTTCAGTCTGGCAGAATGCGCTGCTTGCCGCAGAGAAAAGCTCGCTAAAGCCTTATAAAAAGCAGGCGTTTATTAAACAGCTTGAGCAGATTTGTGCAAACTGGAATTTTCAGCTTAATCTGAATAAAAAGATTAATTCGCTGAATGATTCTGAGCGCTTTTATGCCGCGCTGCTTTGTAGGCTTGCCGGAAAGCCCGATTTTCTAATTTTAGACGAACCTACCGCAGTTCTTGATGCTGCCCAGCGCGCGACGTTCTTTGCTTCTCTTAAAAAGGCAAGTGCAGAAAATCTTGGCGTAATCTATATAAGCCACAACCTTGAAGAAACCCTGAAATTATGCGACACGATAAGCATTTTGCGTAAGGGCGTCTGCAAAGCAACGCTTGATAATTCTGACTACAAGATTTCAGAAAGCGACGTACTGCACATCATGTTTGACGATGATGCAGCTCTTAAAAAGCCGACACCCGCAGCTCAATCTGTTCCGGCTGGTCAAGCTGCTCGGTCTATTCAGCCGGACAGGGCGCTTAAAATTGAAGAACCAAAGCAGACAGTTCTTGCTGTTAAAGCTTTGACAACATCAATAAAGAATAAGAAAAACTTAAACGGCGTTTCTTTTGAATGTGGTGCAGGCGAGATAACTGTTATAAAAGGCGAAAAAAACGGCGGAATTGCACTTCTTGAGAATATTCTTACGGGAATTAATCCGCCGGAATATAGCGGCTGCATTGAACTGTTCGGCGAAAAACTAAAGAAAATTACTCCCGCCTTATTAAGGAAAAACGGCACAGGTATAGTTTCTTCCAAGAAATATCTGGTTAGCTCTAATCCCAATCTAACAGTGAAAGAGCTGCTGATGCCTTTTTTAGCGGGTGACGGTTTTAGTAATTGCAAAAAAGATGCAGAAGCTGTTCAATCTATGATAGACGCTGAAAAAATCGATATTTCAGCAGATGAGCCTGTTTCTAACCTTTCCGGCGGAATGCTGCAACGGCTGATTTTGGCAAGAGAATTGTCGGTTAAGCCAAAGCTGTTGATTTTGGCTGAGCCGGTGTACGGCCTTGATTATAAGACTGTCCGCTATTTAGAGGATAGGCTGTCAGCGGCGGCTTCTGCCGGTACAGCCGTTGTTGTGCTTATGGCAGATGCCGATGACGGTTTTTCCAAATGGAATTGTCTGTACGAGATAAAAGACGGGCAGATTCATAAAAGGAATGATTTATGAAAATAAAAAAGCTTGAGCGTGAAAAGGCTTGGACAATCCTAAAGATACCGTTTTTTTCATTTTTAGCCGCAGTTTTCGTTGTTCTGGTTTTGCTGCTGCTGAATTCTGACAAGCCTTTTGAGTCTTTGTGTTCATTTTTTGCTGTTCCTTTTTCTGCATCTTATTATTTGGGCACGTGGTTGAATTCCGCCGCTTTGTTAAGTTTTGCAGCAGTAGGCATGTGCATTTCATTCAGGTGCCGCTGCTTTAATCTTGGCGGAGAAGGGCAGATATATCTTGGCGGTTTTATAGCGGCAATAATGTTGAACGCCTTCAGCGGCGCACAGCCTTTTGTGGCTTTGACCACAACTTTTTTGGTAACAATGCTTGTAAGCTGTGCGCTCGGCTTGATTTCAGGACTGCTTAAGATTTACAGAAACGTAAATGAGCTTTTGTCTTCGTTCTTAATTTCAAGTGCAATTCTTCCGCTTGTTGATTATGCGGTGAGCGGTCCTTTGCGTGATTCAAAAGGAATGCTTCTTGCAACGCCGTTCATAGACAAGGCCTTCCGCTTGAAAAGCATACTTAAGCCTTCTGTATTGAATGTTTCGTTTTTTATTGTGCTTATAATTTCTGTGGCAGCTGGCTTGTTTCTGTTTTTCACCAGAAAAGGTTACCAGCTCCGCTGCACAGGCAAAGCACCGGAATTTTCTGAATATTGCGGTTTCAGCACAAAAAAGCTGTATATCTCGTCTATGTGCTTTTCGTCAATGATGCATGGCTTGGCAGGCTTTTTTGCGGTTATCGGGACATATTTTACCTGCCACGAAGGTTTTTCTGCGGGAATGGGCTGGAATGCGCTTTCAATCTCGCTGATAGCCAGAACAAACCCGTTCTTTGTGCTGCCGTCGGCACTGCTGCTTGCTTACATCATAACAGCAACAGACTGCGCCGTTTTAGAGAACAATATGAGCCTTAACAGCACGTTTTTGGTACAGGGCGTGGTTCTTATAGTTGTTTCCGCGCAGTTCATTATAGGGCAGAGAAAAGAGCGCAGCAGGGAGAGAAACTGAATGATTTTTGATATTCTTGTAATAGCTTCACCATTTCTGCTTGTTGCGTTAGGCGCGCTTGTTTCTGAATACGCAGGCGTTATGGCGATTTTTCTTGAAGGCTGCATAAATCTTGGCGCGTTTTTCTGCTTTGCTTTTTCTGCTTTGACAGGCAGTGTTACCGCCGGCATTTTGGGCGCATGTCTCGTCTGCATGCTCTATGTTTTTGCTGCATGGCTGTTTGTGCAGAAAACAAAAGCTGATATTTATCTTGTTGGTGCAGGGCTCAACATTCTGTCAGCCGGAATCATTCCGCTGTTCTCAAAATTGTGGTTTGGAACAAGTGGTGTGGTTGCTTCAGCAATTATTGCACCGTCTGCTTTTTTTGTGCGCGGCGGCTCAACGCTGATGTGTTTTGCTGCGGCTTTGTGCTTTATCTTCGTAATATTAAAGACGCCCTGGGGGCTTGCTGTTCGTGTCTGCGGCACGCAAAAAGAAGTTGTGCACGCCGCCGGTGTAAAAGCAGAATTATTGCAGTGCCAGTCCTGGATTGCAGCATCTGCTCTCGCCGGGTTAGCCGGAAGCATTCTTGCAGTACGCCTGCAGTCCTTTGTGCCCAATATCAGTTCAGGTAAAGGCTGGATAGCTCTGGCTGTTGTCTTTTTGGGGCGCAAGAATCCTTTTGGTGTGGTTTTAGCTACGCTGCTGTTTGCCGCGGCAGAATATGCCGCAAACAGGCTGCAGGGGCTAAATGTGATAAAGCCTTCTGTGCTGCTTGCGATGCCTTATATTGTGGCTTTGCTGCTGTTTATAATTGTTCCTTCCAAGAAACGCTGACGCACGCGGCTAAGCAGTCTATGCGTTGCTGTCGCAGTCTTTAAAGAGCGTGTCAAAGTCGTCAAGCGGTAGAATTATCGCGTCATCATCGCTCTGCTGGAAGAAGCCTGTTGAGGCTGTTGAATCTGTAGTGGCGGCAGATGATGCAGCTGACAGAAGACCACGCTTTTTGGCTGGTTCTGTTTCAGCAGGTTTTTCTTCAATAGGCTTGTTCTCAACTTTCTGAACCGGCTCTTCTGTAACAGCCTGTACTGCTTCAGTTGCCGTCGCTGATGTCTCAGCTTCAGCCGGCTGCTGTACAATTTCTTCCGGCTTTTCTGCTACAGCTTCATTTACAGCAGACGGAATTTCCTGTGGAATTTCAGCTTTTGCCGGAGCTGTTACGCCGGCATCAGATTTTAATTCATATTCAGCGTTATAATTAGCTATGTCTGAGTCAAGCTGCATATCATTCTGGCTTTCTTCAAGGCTCAGCTTTGTTGCAGCGATAATGTCTTCTTTTGTTTCAGTATCATCATCGCCAAAAATAGCGTCGTGAAGTTCGTCAGAAATTGCCTTTGAATCACTTTCAACCGGCTTAAGTTCCGGTGCTGCACTTGTGATAAAGTCGCTGTCTTTTGTTTTGAACTGGTTCAAGTCGTTGCTGAGCAGAGTCATCTTTGTGCGGCTCTTGGAACTCAGCTCATTAACTTCAAGCATTCGCTCAACAATATCTTCTGCACCGATTTTGATTTCATCAATTCCGTTTCTTGAAAGGGCAACAACGTCTTCAAGTTTTTCCATTTCAGAAGAAACTGACTCGCGCTGTGAGTCCAAATTATCATAAGCCGCATTCATTTTTTCTGAAGCAGAAGAAATGCGCTGTGAATAGTTCGCAACTTTTTCGGCTTCAATCGCAACTTCGCTGATGTTGTCGAGAATCTGGTTCAAAGACTTATGAATAGTTGTAGATTTCCCGTTGATGTCGGCAAATGCCTGTGCCGCGCTTTCTGAATAATCTGTAACTTCGCTCATGCGGCTGATAATCGTAAAGAGGCTGTCTGAAATGCGCTTTGAGTTTTCGCCTGTGCTTTCTGCAAGAATACGGATTTCTTCAGCAACAACCGCAAAGCCTTTGCCGCTTTCTCCTGCGTGGGCACTTTCAATTGCAGCGTTCATTGCGAGAATGTTGGTCTGTTCTGCAACTGAATTGATTACGTCTACGATTTCTGCAACGCCCTTAATCTGGTTTGCAACTTCGCGTATCATTGTGTTAGAAGCTTCGATTTTCTGGTCGCCGTAAGTAACAGCTTCCTGCATGTCTTCTGCGCTAGAACAGTTTGCTTCTGCCATGCTCCTGATTTTTTCAACTGAAGCAGCCATTTTTGATGAAGCTTTGTCTGATTCCTGAATAGCAAGTGACTGCTGGTGGTTGTCTTTAGAAAGCCCCATAACGGCGGCAGACATGCGCGAAAGAGAATCTACTGAAGTTTCAACCGCTATTTCAATGTTGTCAAACTGCTTGCGGAGAGATTCAATATTAGAGCGGATTTCGTGTGTAGCACTTGCTGTATTATGTGCTGCAAGACTGATGTTCTCGCCCAAGTCAACGTTCTGCAAAGATGAATCTTTGACAATTTCAAGAAACGAGCTCAAGTCTTTGATTGTGTCTGACAAAGTTGCGGCAAGAGAAGAAATTTCGTCTTTGCCTTTTGAAATATTGCTTATGTCTACGGTAAAGTCTTTTTGAGCCAGCTTTGTAGAAGCGTTTCTGAGCAACTTTACGCGCTTTGTAATTCGTCTTGTAACGGTCAAGGCGATTATGAAAACAGCAATTGAAGCGGCACAAAGAATGAGACTGTTCTGAATCATGAATCTTGTGAATGTTTTCTCGTTCCGCTCTGTTAAGCTTAAAGACAGCTTTGTAAGCACGTTAGAAAAAGCGTCATTTGAATCCATCAAAACGCTTGTCGCCTGTGTGATTCGGTTAATCATGTACAGCATGATTGTCTTGCGGCTGTCCTCGTCGTCGAGGCTCATTATTGTCTGAATGGCACCGTTTGATCTCATTGAAAGCTCTTCAGCTTTTGAGAAGGTAAGTTCTGTAAATTCTTTAAGTGTGGCTTCTACTTTGCTGAGCTGCGGTGATATAACAGACCAAACTTTAAGCAGTGTATCAAGGTATTCGGCTTCTTCTTTTGACAAAAGCTTTCTGTAGTTTTCAGAGGAAATAACTTCCATCTGGGCGTTTGCTTTATCGCTGAGCGACTGCCACTCAGAAACAAGCACATCATTGTTCGCCCTGATTGAAAGAATTGTCGGAGGAAAAGCGTAGATCTCTTCGACAAGCAGCTTCATCTGCAATGTCTGCTGCTCAAATTTCTGTAATTGTCTTATCCGATTGAATGATGAAAAAATCTGAACTGAAACGCCCATCGTAACTATGACAAAAGACGAGATAAGAATAACGAATTTTGTATTTAACTTCATAAATTATACCTTGAAACGTTTTTTAAACCTGAATGTATTATAACATAAATATTCAAAAAAAGAACTGAAAAACGAATTTATTTTTGTAATTCTTTGCAATGTGAAATCTTGTTTCTGTGTCAGACTTTAAAACAAAAAAAGGCTGCCCTTAAACTGAAGGACAGCCTTGTAATTTCGGATTAAACAGCTTATTTTACACTGCCGTTTTTGTAGGTTTCAACAGTAAGATATTTGCCGTTGCTGCCGATTTTTGTGCCGTCAATTTCTACAAAACCGTCTTTTGTGCATAGATTCATGTCTGCAAATTTTTCAGGCTTTACAAAACAAAGCTCTTCTTCAGGCGGTTCAAAGCCTTCCGGCTCAAGAATTGTTCCGACTTCAAACTGAGGAGCAAAAATAACTTCGCAAGTGTCTTTGTCTGTTGTTGGGTCTGTTGCAGCAAGAAGCATGCCGTTACTGCGCACGCCGCGGAAATTAGCCGGCTTTAAGTTGTACACAAGCACAATGTTCTTTCCGAGCAAATCTTCGGGCTTATAAAAGTTTACGATTGAGCTTACAATCTGGCGCGGCTCTTTATCGCCTGTATTGAGCGTAAGAATATAAAGGAAAGTTCCGCCCGGATGCTGCTCAACCTTTTCGATTTTGCTTACTTTGAGGATAACACGCTTGCTGAAACGCTCTGCAGGAGGCAGCTGATCAATTTCAGCTGGAGTAAGCTTCTTTGCAGAAACAGCAGCCTTTTTTGCAGCGGCATTTTCGTCAGCTACAACATGAGAGAAAATCTTGTTGAGGCGGTCTTTGCCAATAATGCGGAAGAAGCTGCCGAGACGCGGACCCTGCTCTTTGTTTACAAGAACATTGTACAAGCCAGTGAAAAGCACTTTTGTATCAAGAGAAAGAGCTTCTGCAACTTCATAGATAGCCTGCTGGCAGTCTTTGTCTGTTGCAAAGTCTGAAACCTTAGGAACTACATCTTCGTGGATTTTCTTAATAGCGGCTGCAATTTCTTTTGAAACATAAACCGGCTTGTCGTCGTTGCGGAGCTCAAAGCAGAATTCTGGTGCCCAAGTAGGAGCAGATTCTGTAATCCAGAACCATGCGCATTTTGCTCTCTGACGCAGAGTTTCTTCCTGTTCCGGTTTAACGTCGCCAAGATATTTGATTACGCTGTCAATGTCTCCGCTGTGAATCTGCAGAAGAGTTGTGAGCAGTCTGAAAGAAATCTGATAAGGCATAACCTCTGGGATTTTTCCGTCCATCTGGCTGAGCATGTAAATGCGCTTTTCTTTATTGAACTGGTCTTCGTTCTTTGCCTTATCAATGCCGTAAACAATGCGCTCTGTCTTGTCGTAGTCTTCGTAAATTTTCAGAACATCAAGGTCAAAGCTGATTGCAAATTCAGTGTTCGGTCTTGTGCCTGCAAAGATGTATCTCAAAACCTGAGGCTGATAAACTTCAAGTGCGTCTACAAGCGAGATAACCTTGCCTTTAGACGAGCTCATCTTTCCAGGAACGCCTTTGAGCTGAACAAAGTCGTAGCGCATTGTTACAGGTGCATCCCAGCCGTAGATTTTCTTTGAAACGAGCTTCGCCGTGTCATAGCTTCCGCCCGGGCTGATGTGGTCTTTTCCGCCCGGTTCAAACACGACCTTTTCTTCGTTCCATCTCATCGGCCAGTCAACGCGCCAGCCGAGCTTAATTCCGCCGAACTCGCGGATGTCTACGGTTTCTTCGTTGCCGCATTCGCATTTGTAAGAAACGCCGTATTCGCCGTCGTAGCCAGTGATTTCAGTTGTGTCTTTATTGCATTTGCCGCAGAAAATAGCTGTAGGCCAATAAACATCGCTGTCTTTCATTTTGTGAGCGTCATCGCGGTATTCGTTGAGGCACTGCTTTATGAGCTCGCGGTTCTGCATTGCTTTTTTCATGCCTTCAACGTAGCGGTGCGCCTGATAGCGTTCAGACTGATACAAGAATTCTGGCTTGATGCCAACTCTCGGGAGCTGTGTTTCAATGTCTACTTCGTGATGGCGCGCATAGTTTGCGTCTCTTTTTGTTGTGTCTGGAACCGAAGTAATAGGAAATCTGAGGTATTGTGTAAGAATTTCTGGATCAGGCATGTTTGCCGGAACTTTTCTGAATACGTCGTAATCGTCCCATGAATAGATGAAGCGTACATTCTTGCCTCTGTCTCTTAAGGCGCGTACTACTAAGTCAACTGTAATGATTTCGCGGAAATTTCCAATATGAACAGTGCCGCTCGGTGTAATGCCTGAAGCACAAGTGTATAAGTCTAAGTCGCCTTTTTCGCGAATAATGTTAGCTGCCATCTGGTCTGCCCAGTGGCATAAAAGTGGGTTTCTTTCTTCTTTATTTTGGTTGCTCATAATGAGCTATTATAGCTAAAAAAGGCTTTATGAGTAAATACCGAGGTAGCACTTTGCAAAAGCGGTGCTTTTCATCGAATAAACTTAATTTGTAGATTGAGCTAAGACGAAAAGAGTATTTCTGTTATGGCGGCGTGGCGTTCGGTTTTGATAAAGCGGTTGAAAATAAAGACAAGCATTGAGGTTACACAGAATGCGATAAAGACGCCTGCAATACGCGTGGCTTCTGTAACAGCTTTTGCGCTGTCAATTGAGGTGCAGATTTTCGGCGTAAGAAGGTAGCCGGCTATTGCGGCGGCAAGCGGCAGAAAGAGCGAGAAAAACGCCTGAACTGCCTGTCTTACAGCCGATGCGCTTATTTTTACGATTGCGCCCTGATATACCGGCAGTTTCTGCGGATTCTGCACAACAAAGGGGTGGCCCTGCTTGGTGCATGTGGAATTTCTGCAGCCAATGCACGCGTCTGTAATAAGAGGCACAACTTCAACAGCGTTATTATCTTTTATAGCAATTACTTTTACGGTGTTTCTCATTGTCTGCCTCCGCTTCAGTCTTTATATAACGGCTCTTGAAGCCGCGTTATGTCTTTTGCAGTGCCGTCGTCTTTTAAGGTGAAGATTACGCCCTGAAGTTCCGGCAATGTCTCTTTTGTAATTTCTTCGCCGCGTGTCCAGTTCGGAATTCCTGTAAGGTACTCGTAGATGGCGGCGTCTTTGCTGCAACCGCCCACAGCGTTGATGCAGCCGCTTCTGCCTACGTCTGTTATTGCGGCTGTGCCTTTGGGGAGAATTCTCTCGTCGGCAGTCTGTACGCGCCCGTGCGAGCCGATTACGGCGCTGACAAGACCGTCTGCATAAAAGGCGAAAGTCTTTTTCTCTGCGGTTGTTGTCGCATGAAAATCAACGATTATGCTGTCTGTGTCTTTCTTGAGCCGTTCAAGCAGAAAAGGCAGCTGAACAAACGGATTGTCCGCGTGAATGCGCATAAAGCCAGTATAGCCCAAAATTGAGACAACCGTAATTTTTCTGCCTTTTACAGTACAGGTTTTCCAGCTTCTTCCGGGGCTGTCATGCGGAAAATTTGCAGGGCGGAGAACATAGTGCATTTCTGAAAAATCGTCCACCAAGTCTTTCTTGTAATAGATTTTGTCGCCGCCTGTAAGAACAGAAATTCCTAATTTATGAAGATAACCTGCGTGGTTTTTGCCGATTCCAGTGCCGTTTGTTGCACCGTTAATATTGCCGATTACAAAATCTATTGAATAGCGTTCTCTAATTTCAGGCAGAAGCTGCTTTACGCATTGAATTCCCGCTTTGCCGACTATTTCTGCTATATATAATACACGAATGTCCAAAACTAATCCTTTTTAGAGTTTCCCTTTTTGCTGCTTTCCCAAAGTTTTAAGCTGTTCGTTGCAGATTGCCGCGCCTTTTGTGTTGCCAAGCTCTGTGTATGTATCGCGGAGATTGTAGAGCGCGTCATAGTAATGCGGAAAAATCGTGATTGCTTCTTCAAATGCCTCGCAGGCATCAGTGTATTCACCGCGGGCAAAAAGCAGAACACCAAGATTATTCCATAAGGTTGCGTTGTCCTGCGTAATTTCAAGAGCTGCTATGTAATAGCCGTAAGCGTCATCATATTCCTGCAAAGAATAGCAGATTAAGCCCAGCGTCTCAAAAATATCCGCGTCCTCGCTGTTGATAGAAGCCGCTTTTTTCAAAGCCTGCTTTGCAAATTCAAGGTCACCTGAATTGCGGTAGATAACGCCGAGATTAAACCACAAAAGGTAATTGTCTCTGTCTATTGAAAGTGCGCGCTTTAAGCATGCCACTGCTTCTGGGTAAGCACCGTCTGTGGCAAGTTCTATTGCGCGGCTGTTTAATATTTCAGAATTTTCCTGCATATCGTTTCCTAATTCTTTTTCAGCATCGACCTGAAAAGCTCCGCTATCAATGCAGAAGCTTCGCTGCCTGTATAAGCTTTTTCAATTGAGCTGAGCGATTTCTCTATCAGCTCTGCGCTGTAAAGCTTTGCCTTGTTTACTGCGCCGCTTTCTGTCAAAAGTTTTATGCAGCTTTCTACAGCAGGTGAATCAATGCCGTTTTTCCGGGCTTCGGTAAAATAGCCTTTGACTTTTTCTAAATCCTCAGGGTGTTCTCCAAGGTGAATTATCACAGGAAGGCTTTTTTTGCCTTCAACAATATCGTCACCGCGCTTTTTGCCGGGGTTGCCTGTCGAAAGGTTAATTACATCGTCAAGCACCTGAAAACCGACACCGATGTCGGCGGCTGTTGCACCAAGCTTGTCGCTCTCTTCTTTTGAAGCGCCTGCGATAAGGCTTCCGGTCTTTGCCGCAAGGCAGGCGAGTGTGCCGGTTTTGCAGCGTACCATTGCCTCGTATTCTTCTCTGGACGGAATATAGTCATTGTTTCTGTGCCATGCAATGTCCATTGCCTGACCTAAGTGAAGGCGGCGCAGCTCTGCGCTGACAGTGCGGTAAAGCTCAAGTTTAAGACTGTCACTTATAGCAAGACCTTCTATTGCGGCAAATGCCGTAAAATAAAGCCAAGAGCCTGCGTTCAAGGCTGTATCAAGTCCGTATGTAAGATAGGCTGAAGGCTTGCCGCGCCGCATGTCGGCAGAGTCTTCTATATCGTCGTGGATTAAGCTTGCTGTGTGCACAAATTCAACAAGCGGAACTGCTTCGTAAGCTGCCTGCATTCCGGCAGAAGATTTGTCTGCAAAAAGCTCAGCGCAGAGCACAAGCAGAAGAGGGCGCCAGCGTTTTCCGCCTAAAAGAAGCAGCTCTCTGCATGGAGAGAGAAGGGGCTTTATATGTTCTGCTGTAACAGCTTCAGGAAGCTTAAGAAAAAGCCGCTCTTTCAGCGCTTTGTCAAAAAGTTCCGGCAGATTTTTATTAAGAACAACTTCAATTTTTTCGAGTCTTTGTGTATACTTATTCATCAGTTAAGTTTAGCACATTTAAGCTTCTTGCAAAAGTAGGAAACGGTATGAGTACAAACAGTTATCAGAAACCTGATTTTTGGTCTCAAAAAGCATTCAAAGAAGGCTACCCGGCACGTTCTGTGTACAAGCTTCAGGAGATAGACAAAAAATTCGGGTTTATCAAAAAGAACAGCCGCGTTCTTGATCTGGGCGCTTCGCCCGGCAGCTGGACTGTGTTTGTGCTAAGACAGTTGGACGGTTCGGGCCATGTTACTTCAATTGACCTGAATCCTTTGTCAAAAAATGTAAAAAGTTCCAATTTAACGTTCATACAAGGTGATCTTTATTCCGAAGAAATAAGAAGTGCTGCATTAGCATTAGGTCCGTATAATCTTGTGATTTGCGATGCAGCACCGCCTACAACCGGAAACAGGGTAATCGACACAGCCCGTTCAAGCGGACTTGTGGAGCTTGCCATTTATTATGCAGAGACAATGCTGCAGCCCGGTGGTAATTTTGCTGTAAAGATTTTTCAGGGCGGCGATCAGCAGATGCTGCTCAAAAAAATGCGTGAAATTTTTACAGAAGCCAAAGGTTTTAAGCCGGCGGCGTGCCGTTCAGAATCATTTGAAACTTATTTGATTGGTTTGAACAAAAAAGCATAATCATCGACCTGTTAGAAAACTCGGTCAGTTTTTGAACACGTCAATTTTAAGGAATATATATTTTTATGGAAAAGAAAAAACGCCTGTATTTTTTAATTGTACCTGCTGTATGTATTTATGTTGCTGCCATTACTTTTGTGATTATCGGTTCTGCTTCAAGAAATCCTGTGGAGCCAAGAAAGCTGACAAAACCGGCAATCGGCGCTGATACAGCAGAGCTTGGTTCATCTGCACAGGCTGAAACTACCGTTGAAATTATTGCAGCTGAAGATGCAGAAATTGCTGAAAATCAGGCTGAAGCTGCAAATGAAAAAGCAAAAACTGAAACTGTAGAAATTTCCTTAATTGATAATGCTTCTGAAGCTGCTGTTACTGAGCCGGCTTCTGCAGCAGCTGCAAAAACTGCAAAAGAAGCTGAAACTATTTCTGCTCCTGCCGGACTTAACGGCATGGGCGGTGCTGACGTAACACCACAGCCTGAAATGGGCATTGAAGTGCCTGAGCTTTATTATACGGTTTACCGCATAAAAGCCGGCGACATGATCAGCACACTTGCAGAAAACAATCACATTACGCAGGACACACTTATAAGCGTAAACAACATCAAACAGTCAAGAACAATCCAAATCGGTCAATATATCCGCATTCCGTCTATGGCAGGCATTGTCTATACAACAAAAACTGCCGCTGAAACACCGGAGTCAATCGCTGAAAAATACAAGGTTTCTGCCGCAAAAGTTGCTCAGGTAAACCAGACAGAGCTTGGTACTGTTTTTGACGCCGGTACAACGCTTTTCGTTCCAGATGCTGAATTAGACTGGATTACAAGACAGGAGATAAACGGCGACTTGTTCACCCGTCCGTTGAGAAGAAGCTACTACATTTCTTCGCGCTTCAGCTGGCGTGTAAACCCGTTTACAGGCAGACGCACATTCCACAACGGAATTGATATGGCTGCACCGCAGGGCACACCGATTTATGCTGCACTTGGCGGAACTGTAATTGCAACAGGCTGGGACAATGTTTACGGAAAATATGTAACAGTTGCCCATCACTCAGGCTACAAGACTTTGTACGGACACATGAGCAAGATTACAGTTAAAAAAGGCGCACATGTAACTACAGCCACTAAGCTTGGCGAAGTTGGTTCAACAGGCCAGAGTACAGGTCCGCACCTTCACTTTACAGTTTATAAAAACGGTTCACCGATAAATCCTGCTAATGTATGGAACTAGAGGTTTCCGCTTAAAGCTTTCAGCTTAAATGCTCTGCAAGCGGTTTTATGTTTTCTACCTTTTTGACAAAGAAGTCCAGGTTGCTGAATATAAAAAGCGCGCAGTAGAGTGTTATGCTTATGCCGAAAACCGAGTAAACGGCTACAGTCATGCCTGCCGAAAACACCGGTACAGCATCAATCAACGCAAAAATAACAAAAGCAAGTATCAGACAAATTCCTGCAATAACCCATTTTGAAAAGCTTACAGGGCATATATTCTGCGGATCAAAATCCGGGTCAATGGTCTTCATTGTGCGCACAAGCTTGTCATCTGTAAAAGGCACAGAAATAAAAAGCGGCTCCGAAATCTTTTTCTCGGCAAGCTCCATAAGCCTGACCTGGGTGCGGCATTTCTTGCAGCGGAGAAGATGCATACAAAGCGCAAAGGGCAGTGCCTGACGTTTGTCCAACATTAAGAATTGATTCATGTATTTTTCACATTTGTCATTTTCAGTTTTTTTCATATTCTTCTCCTTGTTCAGGCAAGTTGTTCAGAAAGCTTGTCTTTCAATAGTTTTTTTGCCCTGAACACATGCGATTTTATTGTGTTCACAGGCAAATCCGTTATTACGCTGATTTCGTTATAGCTCATGTCGTAGTAGAAATAGAAAATCAGGCACATGCTGAATTTTTCCGGCAATTCTGAAATTGATTCCCTTATTACTTGGGCTGTCATTTCCCTGAGATGCTTTTCTTCAGGGTCTGTTGTTGTGTCTAGAATTTCAAAATTTTCCGGGAACGAGATGCATTCTTTCCGCCGGTTTATGGTGTTTACTGCTGTGTTATAGGCAATGCGCATAAGCCATGTGGCAAACTGAGAATCGCCTTTGAAATTATTCAGACCTGTAAAAACTTTGATGAAAACTTCCTGAACAAAATCATCGCAGTCGGTATCATTTTTAAAGAACCTGAGCCCGAAAAACCTAAGCCGCCGCTCGTATTTGCTTACAAGTTTTGCAAATGCGCGCGAGTCCCCGTTGCCTGCGGCTTTAATAAGCGCAAGCTCAACTGCATCAGCAATTTGAGAGGGAAAATTAGCTACGCGGCTTAAGATTGACAAAGCAGACTCTGTTTATGATAACCGGTTATAGATTATTAGACCAACACCAAGGGCTAACGGAAGTAGCCCGCCCAACAAAGAATAAGTGATACCGTCTATGATGCAGAAAAGAACAGATAGAACAAGTCCTACTGAGCAGAGCAGAAGTCCGGTTATCAGTGAAAAATTTTTCAAGTTCAGGCTCTGCGGCTTATAAGTTCCGTTTCTAAGCTGAAACATTATCTGCCTGTGGTGCCACAACAAATAGAAGAAAATGACGATTCCGCCTATTACAATACCTGCAATGGGAATCAGTGCCACTATAATTTGAGCGGCTGGTTCTGTTATTGAATTCATAATTTCATCCTTCTAGAAATTGGACACTATTTTTGACAAAAAGTTGCGCAAACTAAATTAAATTGCTCGTCAGAAGCTTCAGTTTGTTTGAGACGAAGCAGGTACAAATGAAATTTGAAGTTCTGGAAAATGGCTGCTTATTAAAGACAAATCAGCGGCATCAAAACTGACGCTCGGAAGGCTTGTTTCAGTTTCAACAAAGAGAATAAATTCTTTTTTTTCAATGCCGAGCTTTTCTTCGCCTTTCTCAGTGATTTTTAAATAATACTGAATTATATCAGAAATTGCTTTTCTGGAATTATTGCCCGGATAAACGTCAATGACAGCGCGTCCCAAAGTTCTGTAACGGCTGAAGCGTTGATCCCAGTCACCTTTTTCGTCAGACTGGCTGAAAAAACAAAGTTCGCTCCGATTATTATAACTCCATTCACGCGGCTTAATATTTTCGCCATAGAGAATAATTTGTGGATGAAACTTTACCGACATGACCACCCTCCTTGGCAGTGCTAGTTCAAGAAAATATACTCGTTAAAATAGAGAACCTCAATTTTTCCGAGCATCAGCTCGGCATTAAGCTTCTCAATCAGTTCCTGCTTTACTTTTGTCTCGCCTATTTTCAGAAGCTCGTCTTTTGAGTGCAGTGCAAAATAATCAAGAAACACGCTGCGGAGACGGCGCTTTTTCTGCACAAGCTCTTCGAAAAATTCTTCGTCAGCAGAAGGAAACGTAAAAAACGGCGTTACGATCAATGAAACAGGCGGAACGTCAGCAGTGATTGCTCTAAGCCGTCCTATGTCAGAGTAAACAGTTGTTTTTGCTCCTGATTTTTTTTCAACTTTTACAGGCTCCGGGTCAATTTTCCGCAAATCTGCACCGATTTTGTCAGGGTGTGCAGTTATGCGGTATGCAGTAACAAAAATTAAACTTATAAAGATGAAAGCAAATATAGCTAACAAAACTTTTTGAAAAGCTGTAAAACGCAGCTGAAAAAAATGCCTTTTCATGACAACTATTTTAACAGATGAATGCCATAATTGAAAGTAGAAAAAATTTAAAATTGTTAATTTATTCGAAAAAAAGCGCGCGCTAATTGCGCCTTAAGTTTGTACGTGATTATCCGAAAATTTAACGTGACTGTTCTCAAATTTTCCTACTCTGAGAACGGTTAATACCACAAGGGGAATTGCGTGTCAGGCGGCAAAAGAGTTTTTGTAACATTTATTATTGCTTCTGTAATAAGTGCAGTTTTTGCATTGGCTGCCCGTTTCGGGCTGCTGTCTATTATTGAAAGCAATTTCTATAAGCCCATGGCATACCGCCAACTGGAAGAGCGCAATGACCTGCTTTCTGAGACTGTGGGAAAATATATTGATACGCAGGACGCGCTTTTTACGCTGTTTGCGGCAAACCCCGAAATACGGATTATTACACAAAAAGAGCAGGATGAACTGATTGTTAAAAGCAGAGCCAATCTTGCGGCTGATTTGCTTACAGAAACTCCTGGACTTGAAGGACTCCGTATAATCGGCGAAAACGGCAAAACTATATATTACAGCACTTTTCCGCAGGATTTTGCCGCCAGAAAAGACGATGAACCTGCAAGTTATAGAATTTACCCAAAGAATGACATTCCGTTTGAGTCGATATCAGCTTCTGAAGAAACCAAAAGCCGCATTCTGAATGATTCTGACAACAACCGCCTTATCTTCTCGTATCCGTTCTATGACAATGAAATGGCTTTTGTCGGCACAATTGCGTTTTATGTGAATGCGCCGTCAATGCTCCGCTATTTTATTCCAACAGACAGATTAAGTGCGCAAAGTGAGATTTTCCTTTGGAGCGCACCTAAAGACGGAATTCATGGCTTTGTTTTTTCTGTACCTGAAGGGCTGGAAAACATATGCAAAAATGCGGCTGTTTCATCATGGACTTCAAGCCAGAAAATATATGCTTTTGACGACACAGAAACTCCCGGTAACAGGGCAAAATATATTCTTGTTTCAGCTGAAAACAAAAACGGCTATGTAAGTACCGTTTTTAGCGAAAATATTCTGCACATGCCTGAGCGGATAAGCAACATAATTCTGCTTGCAACAATCAGCTTGATTTTCTTTATAAGCTTTATCTGCTGCATTGCCAAAAACGCTGTGGAAAGACATGCGGAGATGCCGCTTCAGGCAAAAGAAGACAAAAAACTTGCTGAAGAAGCTGCCGCAGAAGTCAGCATAAGAGCAGAAGAAACTAAAAAAGAAGAGTCGCTTATTGAGAAAATCGATGATGTTTTCGAGGAACTCGCGGCAGAATCTATTCCGTCTGAAAAAACTGGAAAATCAAAGAAAGCCGCCAAAAAAGCAGAAGCTGAAGAAGCCGAGCCTGAATTTGATTATGACGGACAGCAGTTTGACGACACGCTTTTTGAAGAAGAACCTGAAACATCTGGCGAAGCAGACGAAATATTTGACGAAATCTACAACGAAGAAATTGAAACTGAAAGAGAAGCCGCTGACGTTCAAGCCGCTCAATATGAACAGGCAGAACAATATGAGCAGCCGGAATATTCAGACCAAGTCTATGATATTCAGGAAAATTCCGGCACAGACATGTCTGGCGGCATAACCGCTGAAGCTTATAATGAAATTTCTGCAGCCGGTGACTTTCAGCCTTATGAAAATGTTCCGCTGCAAACATCTGATAATGCATTTGAAGAAGCACCTGAACTTTCTGCATCACCGTCAGAAACCCAGCCAATACCGGCAGCGTCAACGGCTGCATTCCTCAGCGCAATCGACGAGCGCATGCACCAGCGCCAGGAAATTATCGAAGAATACACGCAGCCTGTATTTAAGACTCATGATGAAGAAAAAGCTGAAATTTCAGAAATCGATGAGCTTAACGACATAGCTATAAATGATAATCTAGAAATTGACATACCGGAAATTGAATTAGACGACTTTGAGGTTTCTGAAGCTGCAGAAGCCGAAACTGCACATGCCCAAGAGACAGCAGCCATAGTGTCTGCATCATCTGTGCCGGCTGCACCAGAAGCAAAAGCTGAAGCCGCGCCTGAAACAAGCATAACACCGCAAAAAGCACCGCAGCCGGAAACAAGACACGGCCTGCTGTCTGCCGGAAATGCTTATTTAGCCGACGAACAGAAAAAAGAGCAGGAAGAAGTCAAGTCTCCTCTATTAAGAAAGAGCAGTCTTTCTTCAATTTTCAAAGAAAAGATCCAGAACCAGCCGCAGGTTGAAAGACACACAGAACTGCACAATTTTGTTCAGCAGGCGGCACCTTCTACAGAGTTGTCGGATATTTCTCAGCACGGGCTTTTATCAAGAGGAGACGATTACCGCTCTAACCTGCCGCAGAAACCGGCTTTGTACACTTTAGATTTGAAAAACTCAAGACGGAATAACCAGACCGATATACAACCCACCCAATCTGCTGTTGAACAGCAAAAGGAAAAGAAAATGGACACATCTTTATATGACGAAACTCTTGAGGAGCTTCAGCCGGCAGTAGAAACCGAAACTATTACAAGCGTATTCAGTTTGCAGAGCGCACCGCAGCTTTTTGCCGCATTTGCAAACAAAGAGCCTGAACAGCGCGGCTCATTTGAGCGCAAAGGCATTGTAGACCGCATTGTTGAAAGCACAAACGCAAAAACTCCGCCTGCATTTACAGAGACTGAGCATAAAATTGACAACATCCACATCGAAAACGGTGTTTACCGCATTCATGAAGAAAAAGATGCTTCTACCAATATAAAAATAAACTACGATTTTAAACGCCTTGTAGATTCAGTCTTAAACGGCTAGAAAAATAAAGCGTTTAAATAATTTAAAATTACTTCGTGACAAAATTTGTTAAATATGTAATATTAAAACTGCCTGAAAATTCCATTTCAGGCAGAACTTTTAAATACATAGCAGGAAAAAAATGAAGACAACAGCTTGTCACACAGTTCGTTCTTATGAATGTGATTCTTATGGACATGTAAATAATGCAGTTTATTTGAATTATCTTGAATATGCCCGTACAGAATTTATGCGGTCAATCGGCTTTGATTATAACAAATGTGTTGAATCAGGCTATTATCTTTATGTAACCCACATCGATATTTACTACAAAATTTCAGCATTCTTAGATGATAAGCTTATAATTGAAACTGAACCGTTGAAAACCCGCGCAGTTTCAGGAACTTTTAAGCAGGTTATCAAAAAAGAAGACGGCTCAGTCTGTGTAGAAGCACAGGTTTCATGGGCAAGCGTTAACGCCGAAACCCAGCGCCCCTCAAAACTCCCGGATGAATTCCTTGTAGAAGGTCTGAAGCCGGAAACCAATAATATTTCGGTTTAAGCAGAAAAAAAGGGCGCACCTCTGTGCACCCTTCGTCTGGCAAAAGCAGCTATTTCTTCAAGTTTCTGCCGTAGAGGCACGACAAGTTTTTCAGCCAGTCGGCTTTTTCGCCTGAAAAATGCTCTTCGCTCATGCGCCACTGCCAGTTTTGTCCGCCGGTTGTGGCAGGAGCATTCATGCGCCCTTCTTTGCCGACATTGTACAAATCCTGCATAGGAATAACCGCAAATGCTGCTGTTGAGGCAATTGCAAGTCTTATTAATTCTGCGCAAAGCTTTCTGTCATCTTCTACGCCAGAGTATTTCTTTACCAAGTCTTTCATTTCAGGCGAAAGTTCATCAAGCCATGTCTGCAAAGTGTCGTTATCGTGTGTGCCGGTGTAAACAACGCAGTTCTGCTTGTACATGTGCGGCAAAAATGCGTTTACAAGCCCGCCGCGCTCTTTTTCACCAAGGTCAAAAGCAAACTGAAGCACCTTCATTCCAGGAAGGTCAAAATCATCTCTGAGCGCACCAACTTTGTCAGTTATTACGCCCAAATCTTCCGCAATAATCGGAATGTTGCCGAGCTGCGCCTTAATTGCGTTGAAAAGGTCGTGGTCCGGGCCTTTTACCCATTTGCCGTTTACAGCAGTTTCTTCGCCGGCCGGAACAGACCAGTAAGCTTCAAATCCGCGGAAGTGGTCAATACGTACATAGTCAACAAGCGAAAGCATTGCTTTTATGCGCTGAATCCACCATGCATAGTCTGTTTTCTTCATTTCGTTCCATTTATAAAGCGGATTGCCCCAAAGCTGGCCTGTAGCGCAGAAATAATCAGGCGGAACACCTGCAACTGCGGTGGCTTTGCCGCTTTTATCAAGCTGAAACAATTTTTGGTTTGACCAGACATCAGCAGAGTCCGGTGCAACAAAAATCGGAATATCTCCGATTATAGAAATGCCGTTATCGTTGGCGTATTTTTTCAAAGCTGTCCACTGCTCAAAAAAGAAAAACTGAATGGCTTTGTGCCCTTCAATTTCTGCAGTGTGTTCCTGCTGCCATTTTGCAACAGCCTTTGCGCTGCAAGTGGCAAGCTCTTTAGGCCAATAATTGCTCCACATTGCGCCAAAGCGGTTTTCTTTCTGCGCCTTTGCGTCATAAAATTCCTTTATGCTCATAAATGTGGAATAATCATCAAGCCAGTAGCTCTGTTTTTCTTTAAAAGCTTCAAAGTGTTTTGAAAGGCTTTTGCTTTTTTGAGTTTTCTTCAAAAAATTGTCGGCTGCCTTCTTCAATAAGGGAATTTTCCAGTAAACAACCGAGCCGAAATCAATGTGGCCGCTGTGCGAAATCCATTCGGGTGGTGTAATGTCTTCTTGGGTCAGAAAGCCCTGCTCAACAAGAATATCAAGGTCTATTATCAGCGGATTGCCCGCAAAAGTTGAAAAAGACGCATAAGGCGAATCTCCGTAGCCGGTCGGCCCGAGCGGCAGAATCTGCCAAAGCGTTTGTCTTGCGCTTTTAAGCCAGTCTATAAACCGAAAAGCCTGCCTGCCGATTGTGCCGATTCCGGGCGTACATGGCAGAGAAGTAGGGTGAAGCAGAATGCCGCTTGAACGTGATAAACTCATATAAAACTCCCTTTTGAGTTTATCATAGATAGTTTAACCGTAAGTTTCAAGCTGAAAATGAAACAGGGCGCTATATGCTGGTGGGCGGCATTTAGGAATGCTTTGAGCAAAATAGCAAATGAGTTTTGGCTGCTTTTCGCTCTAAAACTTCATAAAACAGGCGCAAATTGATGGGGCAGAGGGTTTCAGGACTGTTTTTGTTGGGCTATAATGTAGCCATGAATCAGTTTGTTTTAGAGCTCATCGGTTATATCGGTTCTGCCTTTGTTTTGATCTCGTTTTTGATGTCTACCGTAATCAAATTGCGGATTGTGAACTCAATCGGTTCTGTCTTCTGCATTTTGTACGGTTTTCTTATTCACGCTTATCCAACAGTTTTAATGAATGTCTGCCTGCTTTTAATTAACTGCTATTATCTTATAAAGCTTTTCCGCCACCGCGAGAATTTCAGCATTATAAAATCTGAATATTCAGAAGGCTGTACGCAGTTTTTTATAGACGACAATATGGAAGACATCAAATTGTTTTTTCCGGATTTTGCTGACGTAATCAAAAAGTCAAATTTTGTGCGCCTTGTTTTCTGCAAGAATCAGATTGTCGGGCTGTTTGCCGCAATTCAAAATGAAGACAATAATCTGTGCGTGCTTCTGGATTATACTGTTAAGCAATACCGCGATTATGCGGTCGGCTATCATCTTTTTGCCGGTCTTAAAGAAGAGGGCATCAGACGGGTCGAATTCCAGCAGAAAGCCAACAATCATATGAAATATCTTAAAAAAATGGGCTTCAAAAAGGCTGGCAATGGCGACGGCTTTGTAAAAGAGCTTTGAAACTTCCGGTGTTCCTGTCTTTTTAGCGGTGTTGTCAGCCGCTTTTTTCTTGTCTTTTCAATTTTTCTACAGAAATTCTTAAAAAATTCAAAATTTTTTATAATTGCCTATTGACATAGTAGGTTTTAGACGATATAAGTAATATATCAACAAAACCTATTGAGTTACTAGGTAAGTTAAATTACAAAGCCAAAGGGGGCAGAAAATGAAAGACTATTTTGAAAAACTTGTACGCTGCAATTTCCGTTTCGGGCGGATGCACTCCTGTTGCTGCCCCTTTGCAGAAGACTAAACCATAAACTTTTTAACAAAATTTGAACGAAAACAGGAGTAAATTATGTCAGATATTAACAAACTTCATTTTGAAACATTACAATTGCATGTAGGTCAGGAAAAAGCAGACCCGGCTACAGATTCACGCGCTGTTCCAATTTATCAGACAGCGGCATATGTATTTCACAACGCTGCACACGCAGCAGCACGCTTTGGTTTAAGTGATGCCGGAAACATTTACGGACGTCTTACAAACTCTACACAGGGCGTTTTTGAAGACAGAGTTGCTGCTCTTGAAGGCGGCGTTGCAGGTCTTGCAGTAGCATCTGGTGCTGCCGCAATCACTTATGCTTTTCAGAATCTTGCAAAAGCCGGTGACCATATTGTAAGTGCAAAGACAATTTACGGCGGAACATACAATCTTCTTGCACACACGCTCGCAGAATTCGGTGTAGACACAACTTTTGTTGACGGAAGCAATCCTGCTAATTTTGAAAAAGCCATTCAGAGAAATACAAAGGCAATTTTCATTGAAACGCTCGGCAACCCTAATTCAAATATTCTTGATTTTGATGAAATTGCTAAGATTGCACATAAGCATCAGATTCCTCTTGTTGTGGACAATACTTTTGGAACACCTTATCTGTTCCGTCCTATTGAGCATGGCGCAAACATAGTTGTTCATTCTGCAACAAAATTCCTCGGCGGTCATGGTACAACGCTCGGCGGTGTAATTGTAGACGGCGGCAACTTTGACTGGAAGGCAAGCGGAAAGTTCCCGCTGCTTTCTGACGGAGATCCAAGCTATCACGGCGTTAAGTTTACAGAGGCTGTAGGAAAAGCCGCCTATGTAACAAGAATCAGAGCTGTGCTTTTGCGCGATACTGGCTCAACTTTAAGTCCGTTCAACGCATTCATTCTTTTGCAGGGCTTGGAAACCTTGAGCCTCCGCGTTGAGCGCCATGTTGAAAATGCCCTCAAAGTTGTTGATTTCTTAAAGAAGCATCCGCTGGTTGAAAAGGTTAATCATCCTGCTCTTGAAGATCATCCTGAACATGCGCTTTACAAAAAATATTTCCCTAAAGGGGCCGGTTCAATCTTTACATTTGAGATTAAGGGCGGAAAAGATGCAGCCTGGAAGTTCATAGACAACTTGAAGATATTCAGCCTGCTTGCCAATGTTGCAGACGTAAAATCGCTTGTAATTCATCCGGCAACAACAACACACAGCCAGCTTAGTGATGCTGAGCTGGCCGACCAGGGAATTACACAAGGTACAATCCGCCTGAGCATCGGAACAGAGCATGTTGACGATATAATCGCCGATTTGCAGCAGGCTTTTGATGCCGTAGCAAAATAAAAAATCAAAGCACGCTTGCTGCAAGCCTCCTATAAGCCATATGTACTGTATGGAACAGCCGGTTTTTGCAGCAAGTTTTTGACCGGCTGTTCCTTAAAAGCTTAATACCGTTTGGTTTTTCCCTGGTATTAAGCTTTTTTTGTTTCACAGCATTTTTTGAAAAGACATTTTACAAATATCGAAAAATCTATTAAACTACTAGGTAACAGCTTGCGCAAGCCGCGCAGACAAAGGAAGATTACATGATAGTTTCAACAAAAGGCCGCTATGCTTTACGTGTTATGGTAGACCTTGCAGAAAATGCAAAAGACGGACGCATTCCGTTAAAAGAAATTGCAATCCGACAGGACATTTCGCAAAAATACATTGAAGCTATTATGACCCTGCTCTCAAAGCACAATCTGGTTGACGGCGTTCACGGCAAAGGCGGCGGTTACAAGCTCAACCGCAAGCCTGAAGACTATAAGGTAAGTGACATTCTGAAAGTAACAGAAGGAACACTTGCGCCTGTTGCCTGCCTTGAATGCGGTGCAGATCCATGCCCCAAAAAAGACACATGCCGAACATTATCAATGTGGAAGAAACTCGACACCTTGATTAACGATTTCTTTGACGGCGTTACAATTGCCGATTTGTGCAAAAATAATGGGAACCTCTAAAAAGTCACGGTAGTGAGTTTTTAGAGATGCCCTAATTGAATAGAACATAAATACGTGGTATTTTTTTATAAACGTATTCGGAAGCATCAGCTTTCCGAATACGAATTTTAGTAATTCGCAATTTTGCAAGGCTTTAGCCTGAAAAATTGCAGTCCTGTTCGAAAACTAACCGAGTTTCCGAACAGGACAACAGTAAACGGTGCTGCTCTGCGTAAGCGCAAGAAGCAGTTAAAAGGGAAACAGGTGCAAATCCTGTGCGATCTCGTCACTGTAATAAGGGAGTATTTGCCACAAAATAGCCACTGGGTTTTTAGCTTGGGAAGGCTTGGCAAATGCGTAGATCTTAAAGTCAGGAAACCTGCCGCTTATAATAGTACAGAAAGCTTTTGCTTTCAGATCACGAGTAATTGGTCGTACTGATAAAAACGCATTTACGGGCGTATTTTAAACTTTGGCTAATTGCTCTGCTCTGCCGCAACGGCAGGTCAGGGCTTTTTTATTTTAAATATTTAAGGAACTTGAAGATGAAGAACTTGTTTCGTTTATTCTCAATCTCAATGATTGTTTCGCTGCTGTTTACAGGCTGTAACAACAGCAAGAAAGACAAAGAAAAAGCCGATGCTGTTGCGGCATTAATCGACGCAATTTATGTACAGAACTGGACACCTGAAACAGACGCACAGTGTTCAGCTGCAAAAAAAGCCTGGGATGCGCTTACAGATGCACAGAAAGAGCTTGTAGAAGGTGAGAATGCCGACCCGGATTATTTCGGCCGCGACACAGGCGATGCTTCTAAAGATGATCCGCTCAACCAGGACGGAATCGGCGAAAACGAGATTCTCGTTGTAAGTTTCGGTACATCATTTAATGACAGCAGAGCAGCTGATATCGGAAGTGTTGAAAAAGCCATTCAGAAAGCTAACCCTGATTGGTCTGTACGCCGTGCCTTTACAGCACAGATTATCATTAACCACATTCAGGCTAGGGACAATGAGAAAATCGACAACATGGAACAGGCTTTGGAACGCGCTGTTGCATGCGGTGTAAAAAATCTTGTGATTCAGCCGACTCACCTTATGTATGGTGCAGAATATGACGAGCTTGTTGCTGCAGTAAACGACTACAAAGACAAGTTTGAGAACATTGCAGTTGCAGAGCCGCTTTTAGGCAAAGTCGGCAGCAGCGCTTCTGTTATTAACCAGGACAAAAAGGATGTTGCAGTTGCAATCACAGAAGAAGCCGTAAAGACCGCAGGTTTTTCATCTCTTGAAGATGCTGCTGGAAAAAATACAGCTTTTGTGTTCATGGGCCACGGAACTTCACATTCAGCAAAAATCAGCTACAGTCAGATGGCAGCTCAAATGCAAAAGCTCGGCTATGAAAATGTGTTTATCGGCACAGTTGAAGGCGAGCCGGAAGAAACAGCCTGTGAAAATATAATTGAAGACGTAAAGAATGCAGGTTATACAAAAGTTATTCTCCGCCCTCTTATGGTAGTTGCCGGCGACCATGCCAATAATGACATGGCTGGTGATGATGAAGATTCATGGAAGAGCATGTTCAATGCTTCAGGCAACTTTGAAAAAATCGACTGCCAGATTGCAGGTCTCGGAAGAATTCCTGCAATTCAGAAGATGTACACAGAGCATACAGCTGCTGCTATTTCATCGCTTAAAAAAAAACTGAATTAGCCGACGGCGTTTACCAGGCTTTATTCAAAACTGACAGTTCAATGTTTCATGTTAATGAAGCAGACAGTGGAAAGGGCGTTCTTACCGTAAAAAACGGTAAGATGACCATCCACATCAGACTGCCAGGTAAGAAAATCCTGAATCTTTATCCGG
>CAMJMF010000011.1 GCA_946406925.1 uncultured Spirochaetales bacterium
AAACTCTGCCAGCATGGAAATTACCCCCGTTCAGGCTAAGCACAGAGAAGTTGTTATAGATTTTGCTTCAAAAAAAGGTTATCTTACACGGCGTGATTTGCAGAACGGATTTAAGTTTTCTCAGTCACTGGCGTTGCGGCTTCTCCGTGATTTGACAAAAGAAGGCGTTTTAACTTCTGTAGGCAAAGGTCCCGCAACCAGATATTTTTTGTCTGCAAATATGCGGAAAAACGAAGAACCATAGAATGAATACGAATGCCGCTAAAAAATTTGAAAATCTTCCGGTTTTTGAGCATCTAGAAAAAATAACAGAAACACTGAAAAATGCAGAATCGCGCTGCCTTGTGCTGACAGCTGAAACCGGCGCAGGAAAATCTACGGCAGTACCTTTTGCGCTTGCAAATTCGTTTGACGGCAAAGTGCTGCTGCTTGAGCCCCGGAGGCTGGCTGTGCTTTCGCTTGCAAAATATGCGTCAGAAATTGCAGAAGAGCCGCTGGGACAGTTTGCCGGATACAGAATGCACCTCGACTCAAAGGTAAGCAGAACCACAAAACTTGAAGTTGTAACTGAGGCAGTTGCGCTGAGGCTTATTCAAAGTGACCCTGCGCTTGAAGGTTTTTCGGTTATCATAATTGATGAATTCCATGAACGCTCAGTTTATGCAGACACATTTCTGGTTTTTCTCAAAGAAACAATGCAGCTGCGCGACGACCTTTTTTTGGTTGTAATGTCAGCGACAATTGACGCTAAAAAGCTCTGCGCTTTTCTTGGCTGTCCGCATTATTCTGTGCCGGGCAGGCTTTTCCCTGTTGAAATTGAATACGCGCCTGTAAAGCCGGAAGACGCTGTTATAAGGGAACTTGACCGCAGCGGCGGCTCAATCCTTGTTTTTCTGCCCGGAATAAGAGATATTCGCCGCGCAGAAGAAAATCTCAAGAACCTGCTTGAAGCGCGTCAAAATATTGAAATTTGCATTCTTCACAGCTCAATTTCTTTAGAAGAACAGCGGCACGTTTTGTCTCCGCCAGAAAAGGGCGTCCGTAGAATTATTCTTTCTTCAAGCATTGCTGAAACTTCGTTGACGCTGCCGGACATAACAACTGTAATAGATTCTGGGCTTGCCCGCATTAACCGCTTTGACGCGCGGACAGGTATGAACCGTCTTGTAACAGAAAATGAATCTGAATTCTCTGCAGCGCAAAGAGCCGGCCGCGCAGGACGCACACAAAAAGGCCGTTGCGTTCGCCTTTGGGATAAAAACGACTTAAGGCAGCAGAATCTTGCTGTTGAACTTCTGCGCTCTGACATAATGCCGGTTATTTTGGAGTGTGCCTGCTGGGGTGCGTTGAGCCGCACTGCGCTTGACTGGCTTGATGTGCCGCCGCAGGGCGCATGGTGTCAGGCAGCAGATTTTCTTGAAAAGGCGGAGCTTCTTGAGCCGGGCGGCGGAGAGCCGGACAAAATCGGTTCAATTACGGCTTTGGGTAAATTTGTGCTGGGTTTGGGCATTCATCCGCGCCTTGCAATAGTTGCTGCTTCTTCAGTCTGGAACGGTGATGTGCAGAATGCTTTGAGCTATGTTGCAAAATACAGCGGCGAATCTTCGCCGGAGCGTGCAAAAAAGCTTTGCGCAAACATTGAGAACAAACTGAAGACTTTCAAGTCGGAAAAGCAGGCGCATGTAAAGCTGAAAAACGCGGACATATTGCTTGAAGGCTTTTTTGACCGCATTGCAAAATACGAAGGCAACCGGATTTATCAGCTTTATTCAGGCAGAAAGGCAAAGCTTTGTGCAGATTTTCAGACTAACATGGCAGATTCTGCCCTGCCGGAATACATAATTGCGGTCAATGCAGATGCCGGCGGTGACTGCGGCACAATCTATGAAGCCGAGCCGCTTTCTGATATTTCTGCATGGCTTGAATTGCACAGCAAAGAAGAAGTGCAGGTTTTTTTTGAGGACATAAAAAGCGGCAGAAAGGTGCGGAAAGTGCGTAATCTGCTTTGCGGGAAAATCTGCCTTAAACAAGAGCAGCTTAAAACTGAAAAAGAAGACATAGCGCGGGCTTATCTTTCATATTTCAGGCAGAACGGTATTAAGTCTTTGCCCTGGAACAAAGCTTCTGCAAACTTTTTTGAGCGTGCACGCTTTTTTGCAAAACATTCGGAAAATGCACAGACCACTGACGAAACTAGCGAAGCAAGACTGCTTGAAACGCTTGAGGACTGGCTGCTTCCGTTTTGGGGAAATTCGCCAGAACTTTCGGAAGAAGCTTTTTTAGAAGCTTTATGCTATAAGTTTAACGGCCGTGTAGTGGATAATGCTGTGCCGCTCCGTTACAGGCTGGAAAACAATAAAGAAGTTCCTGTTAAATATGAAGAACTCGACAAAAATGAGGGGCCTGTTCCTGTAATTGAGGTTATCATTCAGCAGATTTTTGGCTGCAAAAAGACGCCTGAGATTTGCGGAGTGCCCGTTCTGCTAAGGCTTCTTTCACCTGCGCGGCGCCCGCTTCAAGTAACGCGCGATCTTGAAGGTTTTTGGCAAAACACCTGGCCTGAAATCTGCAAAGAAATGAAAGGACGCTATCCGAAGCACAACTGGGACGCAGAAAGACCTGAATGAGCGGCATTAAAAGGCGCCACGAATAAGACTTATTTGCATCATAAAATGCTCTGCAACAGGCGACTTTTTCATTCAATAATGCTATAATCAATAAACCGAAAAAATTGAGATTATTCGGTATAAAATACAGCGGAAGAACGTATGCCAATAAAGATACAGTCAGATTTACCAGCAAGAGCTATACTTGAATCAGAAAATATATTCGTTATGACGGAACAGCGTGCAGCGCTGCAGGATATCCGTCCTCTTCATATAGCGATTGTCAATTTGATGCCGACTAAAATTGCTACAGAAACGCAGCTTCTACGGTTGCTCGGTAACACACCGCTTCAGGTTGAAATTTCGCTTGTTCATATGTCTACGCACGAATCAAAGAACACAGGCTCAGAGCATCTTGAACGCTTTTATGTAACTCCGCAGGAAATATTCGACAAAAAGTACGACGGAATGATTATAACGGGCGCGCCTGTTGAGCAGCTTCCGTTTGAAGAAGTTGACTACTGGGACGAACTTACAAGCATAATGGATTTTGCGGCGAAAAACGTTTTTTCTACGCTTTATATCTGCTGGGGAGCGCAGGCAGGCCTTTATCATCATTATGGTATTCCGAAATACAATCTTGAAAAGAAAATGTTCGGCATTTTTCAGAACACACGCAAAGTCAAGAACGACCCGCTTATGCGCGGCTTTGACGACAGGTTTCCGTCTCCGCAGTCGCGCCACACTGAGGTAAGAAGCGAAGACATTCTTAAAGTACCTGAATTGCAGATACTTGCAGAGTCTCAGCGTTCGGGCGTGCTTTTGGTAAAATCAAAAGATAACAGACGTGTCTTTATGACCGGGCATCTTGAATATGACACCGAAACTCTCGGCGCAGAATATTTTCGTGATATAAGTCAACACAAACCAATAGAAATGCCTTACAATTATTTTCCGGATGATAATCCTGAAAACAGACCTGTTTCAACATGGCGGAGTCATGCACACCTGTTCTATTCGAACTGGCTTAACTACTATGTTTATCAGGAAACTCCTTTTGAATTGGAAAGTATTTAATGGGAAACAAGAAACTAAAATGGCAGAAATTTTTCTCATTTTTTGACAACACCTACATTATTGCGGTGGTGCTTTGTCTTGCCGTTTTTGTATGCTTGGATTCCATGGCATTTGTTTTTACCTACAAAAATGTCCGCCGTTCAAGTACAAAGGCAATGATAGAAGAGCTCAGGCTTTATACTGACGAAATCGGAACGGCACTGCATGAGGCAGAGCTTCAGCTTACACAGCTTGCTTCAGAGCCGCAGCTTGCTGAATTTATCAGCAGTGAAGCGGCTGACAATAATTCTGAACTTGCTGAAAAGATTAAGTGGCAGACTAATGTAATAAAGACGGCGCTCCCTGTAATTGATTCAATTGACTATTTTACTAAAGCCGGAAACCCTATATTTTTAGACAATGACACAGAAGAAACAGCTCTTTTAACGGATATTGTTTCGTGGATGTTTCTGAACACTATGTCTGACGGGCAGCCGCTCTTTCTGACACTGCCGGACAATTCTTCAAACATCTCGTATTTTATTGTGCCTGTTCTGCATGAAAGAGATATATGCGGTTTTATAGTTTCAAAAACCTCGCGCGTATACTTTTACAATTACCTTGACCGGCAGTCGTTCGGCAGAAGCGGCGCTCTTTATATTTTTGACAATCATCTTAACATGCTTTGCGGTGCGCTTTCTGCTTCGGAATGGGCTGATGTTCTTCTGGAAAACCCGGGTCTGGCTGAAAAAATACTGCCGAAAACAGGAGAAGCTGCAAATGAAATTGTCTTCCGTATTGCAGATTTACCTGAACGCATTGCGGTAACAACAATTAACAGCGAATTCGATATTGTTTTGTGTGCTTCTGTAAACCGCATGGAACTTGCCGTAAACGCTTTTGCTTCGTTAAGGCTTTTGTTTGTTACTTCTCTGTTTATGTTTGTAGCCGCGGTCTGTGTAAACATTCTTTTGTACAAGCGCCTTGATATTCCGCTGGAAAAAATGGTTGCAAGCTGTATGAAAATCAAGAAAGGCAACCAGGACGTCCGCTTTGGAAAATACCGCGACAAGAATCTGAACATTCTGTCTGAAACCCTGAACGAGACCATTTCCTCTATGTCTGCCTATCAGGCGAATCTTGAGGTTATGGCATTTACAGACCCGCTTTTGGGTATCGGCAACAGAAGCGCATTAATTCGTGCCCTTGAAGAATTTATTCATACCGAAAGAAAAGATTTTTCAATTTTTATGATTGACGTAGTTGATTTTGACCATTTCAATGAGCTTTTCTCTGTAAAGACAGGCGACATGCTTTTGCGCAAGACTGCCGCGATGCTCGACACCGTTTCGCAGTCGAATGTCTACCGCTACAACGGCGATACATTCGTAATTATTACGCCGAATGCTGACGGCGCAAAATGCGCTAACGTTATCCGCGAAATCAAAGATTATTTTACAAATCCTGTAGATATTCCAGCCGGAAAGTACAAAATCAGTATGAACGCGGGACGCGCCGATTACCCTGACCATGGAACAACGCCGCTTGAGCTTTTGCGCAGCTGTAAAACAGCTTTGAAGTATTCTAAAACATTAACCGAGCGCAATCTTTGCATTGTTTACAGCAGCATTATCAACGACGCCGTAGGAAGAGGCAACGTAATTAAAGACATTGTTCTTGATGCAATTCATAACCAGTCAGATATAGAAGTTGTGTATCAGCCTGTCTATTCTATAAAAGACGGAAAATTCACGCGCCTTGAAGCTTTGCTCCGTATAAAAAACAGCCAGTATGTCATCGGACCAGAAGAAGCAATTGCAGTTGCTGAGGCAAACGGCTTCATCAATGACTTGGGTGACATAATTATCAAAAAAGTGTGTGAATTTGCAAAACTGATGCAGAACAGACAGACTTATATAGATACAATCTCTATTAACCTTTCTATTGTTCAGCTTTTGCAGCATGGGTTTTTCGACAGGGTAAAAAAGATTTTTACAGATTCGCAGATTCCTTTGTCATTTTTCGAATTTGAAATTACAGAATCAGTGCTTATAAATTCTTTTGAGTCGGTTAAAGAAAAAATTGCCCAGCTGAAATCTCTTGGCATCCGCATTGCCTTGGACGATTTTGGTGCAGGCTACAGCGGCATAAACTATCTTGCGAATCTTCCTGTGGATACGCTGAAACTCGACCGGCAGATTGTATTCCAGCTTGGGCTTTCAAAACGCCAGGACGTGCTTGTTAAGTCTATAATTGACGCATGTAAGAGCTTTGACTTGAGTATTATCACAGAAGGCGTTGAAACGCAGGACGTTTTAAGCAAGGCAATAGAACTTGGTGCTGATTATATTCAAGGCTTCTTTTATGCCATGCCGATGAGCGGCACTCGTCTTTTGAGTTTTCTTGAAGAAGCCCGTCTTGTAGCAGATTTTCAGAAGATAAAATAAAATTAAAGGCAAAAGAGCTTGAAACATCAAACCCTTTTGCCTTCTTAGTTTTTTACCATTTTACTAATAAATAATAGAGCCTTATTTGAAGCAGACATCAACCTCGTAAGCGCCGTATTTTGTTACGAAAGGAATTGCAATAACCGGATAGTTTTTTGGCCACGAAATTGAATGGTTTCTGCCCGAAATTGTTACAGGCGGAGAAACTTTCAGATTTGTGTCAGTAAGCGATGAAATAGCATTTCCGGATACGACGTTTGTGAATTCTGCAACAAGCTGTTTTGCCATCTCTTCTTTTTCGTCTTCTTTGATGTCGCCCATACCTGAAAGTTCAAGCATTTTATAAGCAAGTGTACGTCCAAGTCTGAAAGCAACAATACCGCTGGAATCTCCTGTAATACCCAATAAGCCTGAAATTTCCCATGGATGGCCCATGTTTACATCAAGCAAGAAAGGCTCTTTGTTAGTTGAACCAAGGTTGAACATTGTTTCAAAGACAGATAAACCTGCAGACAAAAAAGGATTGATGATTTTAGCATCCATAAAAGAACCCCCATGTTTATAAACATTATTATAACACAGGATTCAAATAAAAAATATCCAAAATGTGAATTATTTTAAAATAGTATAGGTTTACATTGAACCTTTATGAAGCCACGTAAGTTCATGCTTGTTGTAGTTCAAGTGAATAACTCTGCTGTCAGGCAGTGATTCAAAAGCTTTTATAGTTTCCCAGTTGGTTTCGCCCTGCATTTTGATAGTACAGATCATGTTCGGAACTTTCGGTCTTGAAAGCCAGGTTTTAACCCAGTCAAGCAGCCGCTCCGGGTAGCAGATTACATCAGAGAAAACCCAGTCAACAGGCTCTATATCTTCGCATTTTAGGGTAAAAGCGTCATGTGCCAGAAATTTCACTTTCGGGTTCTGCATAAGGCTGTCAGCCAGCGGGCTTCTGTCAACGGCAAAGACCGAACAGCCGAGCTGCACAAGCACATATGTCCAGCCTCCGGGGCACGCGCCTGCCTCAAAGCAATGCTGCCCTTCTTTTGGAAAATCCCCGAAATAAGCCTGAAAATGTACAAGTGCTTCCTGAATTTTCAGATAAGCGCGGCTGGGCGGGTTTTCATGGTCTTCAACAAACTCAATCTTACCGCATGGAAGAAAGCTCGATGTCCGGGCTGAAGCAAATATTGTATGTTCGTCTGTTAACGTCCATGCGCCGATTTGTGTCTGCGGAACAGAATACGGAAAATTTCTGGGCTTTAAGTTTATGTAAGGCAGTTTGTCTTGAATGAGAGAAGCTCGCCTGAAAAGTGTAAATTGATACGGCGCCCAGTTCCGCTGAATCTGCTTTAGAGCAGAGGCTGCTTCAGAAACAGATTCAAAAGAAAGTGTAAACGGCTCAAAATAGACGGTGCTGCACCAGAAGGGTTTTATTTCCTGAGCGGGGGCATTTTCCCAATAGATTAAATCGCCGAAAAAAGTCAGATCTGCTCTGTCTGCACCAAAGCAGGTACAAAGCTCATCAACAAGCCAGTCCTGTTTTTCTTCAAAAGCAAGAAACGCAGAACCTTGCAGACGGTTAATTAAAGGCATAATTCTTGTAAGAGAAGCTCATCAGAATCGAGTGTAGCTTCGTGAAGGACGTCGAGGTAATTAGAAAGGCGGCGGAAATCTGATGAGCCGACAATAGAGAAACCTGCTTCGCTGTTGTCATCAGATTCATCTGCCCAAACTGGTTTTACTGTAAGAGAAAAAGGTTTAAGCCCCTGTTTGCAAGAGGGCTGAATGCTTAGCTCGCACTCATCTTCCTTATTGATATTTACTGGTACCGGAAATTTTACGCGGCAGCCTGTTTTGCTGATATCCAGCAGCATGCCCGGCAGAACACATAATTCTGGTGCGTCTATACGTGCATAATCTTTGTAGCGGCCGCCATTCCGCTTTTCTGATAAATTCACCTGACTAGACTGTCTTTTTTTTTGATTATTGTCAACAAGAAAAATGCCGATAATGGTTATTTTACACGCTTTTACATTTGTGAACAAAAAGCGGGTGTATAATTATGCTGTATAATACTGTGCTTAATGACTCTTTGCGGGGTGCTTAATGTCGAACAATGAAATTGATACAATTGAAAAAGCATTTTTAGACAACCACACAGCAAAGATGAATTTGCTCGTTGTAAAAGTCTATGCCGTAACCTGTCTTGTGCCTGTAGCCATTTTTATAGGTTGTGCCGCAGGGCTTTATAATTATTCACTGATAAAGGCTTTCGGTTCAATTGCATTGTCGCTGGTTTTTCTTGCTGCAATGATTATCTATTATAAGCATAACCCGCGTTCACGCCGTTTCAAATACTTTGCTGCAGTAACCATTCAATGCATAGTTTTTTCACTTTCTTTAGACCCAAACCTAAAAGTTACAGTCTCTTATTCTGTAATGCCGCTGATTACGTTTCTTTATTTTGATCCGAAATACTCTTTCTGGGCGTGTGTCATATGCTTTGTCAGTGCGTTTTCAGCGTTTTTCTTAATAAGTGATGAAACAATCAAATTTTACTCGCTCAATATCTCAAGGAAGAATTACCTTATAACTTCTGGCTCTGCGCTGCTTCTTGAATTTACCGCAATGACAACCCTGCTATGCATTTCTGCAATGCAGACCAACAAATTCAAGATGTCGCTTATTGCCCATAACATAAAAATGCGCGATATGCAGACAAGGGTTTTGTACAGCTTTGCAGATTTAATTGAACTTCGCGACGGAATTACGGGCGAGCACGTAAAGCGTACAAGTACAATTGTTTCTCACATGATCAATTACATGATAGGAACTCACATTTATGCAGATAAAATCACGCTTGAAGACATGCATTATACAGTTCTGGCTGCACCGCTTCATGATATTGGAAAAATCAAAGTTCCTGACCATATTCTTATAAAGCCTGCGCCGCTGACAGATGAAGAATACACAATAATAAAGAAACATCCTGTTGAGAGCGAGCGCATTATAAAGCGCACATTGAACAATGTTGAAGACAATCATTTTGTAAAGATTGCTTCTCAAGTCTGCCTCTATCACCATGAAAAATGGGACGGTTCAGGCTACCCTGAGCATCTTAAAGGTGAAAATATCCCGATTCCTGCAAGAATTATGGCAATTGCTGATGTTTTTGACGCATTATGCAGCGAAAGACCGTATAAAAAAGCTTTTCCTGTGGCTAAGGCCTTTGAAATTCTTGAAGAATCAAGAGGAAAGCATTTTGACCCCATTCTTGTAGATGTAATGGTTGCAATGCGCCCTTCTCTTGAAGCTCTTTACGGCAATATCAGCGAAGTCTAATCTTTCCACTCTTTCTGCGATTATGTTTCTAAAAAATTGCAGAAAACTACTTGGTTTAAAACATAGAAACTGTTAACAATTAATGTATTGTTGCATCAGCTTTGAATTCACGGGGTTTTGATTAATTGAAAAAATTTAATCCGGGTTTTAAAATTCTAGATATTTTTATATTTGCAGCTATTCTTGCTGCCGGCATTTTCCTTTCAAAAAATTCTCTTACAAAAAAAGGAAGCACTGTAAGAGTTCTGGCAGACGGTAAAGAATATGAATATCAAATGAAAAACGGCATTTACGAAGTTGAAGGTGCCATTGGAATTACCACATTTCAAATTGAAGACGGCAAGGTTCATATTATTGATTCTCCATGCCCGAATAAGACCTGCGTTGAGCAGGGCTGGACAAGCCCTTTAATCTGTCTGCCGAATAAAGTTGTTATTACTATTGAAAATTATGGAGATTTTGATGCTGTCGCAGAATAAAAAACGCATTGCTTATTTGTCTGCACTTACACTGCTCTTTTCATATGCAGAGCTTTTTCTGCCGCGTTTTCTGCCGTTTTTCAGACTTGGGCTTGGCAATGTAGCGGTGCTTCTATCATTTTCTCTTGATCCGTTAAGCTTTGTTCTTCTTACCGTTATTAAAGCCGTTGCCAGCTGCTTAATGTCCGGCACTTTATTCTCTCCGTTCTTTTTGATTTCTTTTGTTCAATCTGTAGTAAGCGGCTTGTTTATGTATGTAATTGTCAAATTATTTCGCGGTAGATTGATAAGCATTTATGGTGTTTCACTACTTGGTTCTGCGTGTAGTGCAGTGATTCAGATTTTGCTGAGCAGCCTTTATCTTGGCGAGGGAACTAATGCGCTTCTTGGACCGATGCTTTTATTCAGTTTGTTCAGCGGAATTGTTACAGCCTGGCTCAGCCAGATTCTTCATATACCGGAAGAAGTGCCGGAATTGATAAAGCAGGAAAAACCGGAGATAAGCGCTGAAATAGAAAAAAAGCAGAAAACAAAGACAATCTGCATGATTTCAGCGATTTTAATTGCTTCTGTTGCCATTATGATGATGAAAAACATTTATGTATTGCTGGCTTCTTTGGCATTGTCTTTTGCGGCACAAATTCTGTCAAAAAGAAAAATAAAAATTTTCCCGCATATCTCTATATGGCTTTTTGTGATTATTTCTACATTAATGATGCCGCAGGGAAAGGTGCTTTATTCTTTAGCAGGCTGGAATATTACAAATGGCGCTCTGCTTTCAGGCATTGAAAAAGCCATAAAGCTTTCTGCTTTATCTGCCTTAAGCCAGTGCCTTGCAAGCGTACGCCCGACTGGTGAGGGAATTCTGTCTATAGCTTTAGCTTATTTTGGCGGGCTTTGCAAAATCCTTAATAGTTCAGAGGGCAATCTTATTAAAAGAACCCGCTCTGCGTTAAGTGCACAGACTATTTATGAATAATATTCACGGAAGCAAAGTCTGCAAGAAGCTTTAATTTCCCCTCAAGACCTTCTGTGTAATATAAATCCTGGTTTTCAGTAAAGATAATCATTTCAAAATCTGAATGATTTTTCCAATAAGCTGCGGCATCTTCAAGGCCCATTACAAACATGGTTGTGCTGAGGGCATCAGCATATAAGCCTGATTCTGTAATGATTGTTACGCCTGCAATGCCGTTATCAACAGGCATTCCGGTTTTTCCGTCAAAAATGTGGATGTAGTTATGCCCGTCATCTGCTGTAAAAAAGCGTTCGTAACCGCCGCTTGTAATAACTGCCTGGTCGGCAATTTTAATTACAGCGGCTGCCTTGCCTGTCCATGGGCTTTTTATTCCGATAGTCCATTCTGTTCCGTCAGGTTTTTTGCCGAGAGCCTGGATGTTTCCGCCTAAATCTAAAAGCGCTGAATGAATGCCGTTGTCCTGCAAAAGTTTAATGGCTTCATCGCCGGTGTAGCCTTTGCCTATAGCGCCAAAATCTAATGCCATTCCAGGCTCTAAGTTTATGGAAGTACCGTCAATTTGAATTTTTGAGTAATTTGTCAGTGGAAGCAGTTCGTCTATCTGGTTTTTAGAAGGTACTTTATAAGCGCCTGTTGTAAAGCCCCACGCAGAAGTAATAGGGTACAATGCCGGATTAAAAACGCCGTTAGTCTGTTTTGCAAAATCCAGACTGTATTTTGTCAATGTCAGAGTATCGCTGCTTACAGAAATTTTTTCGCCGTGGTTTAATCTATATACGTCAGAGGCTGCATTTGTAGTTGATATGTTCCGCTCAATTTGATAAATAAGCTTTTTAGTTTTTTCCAACGCCATATCTGATTTTTTTCCATATACCTGAATTGTCATAAAGGTGTCCATGGCGTTTAATGAAGTTGTGGCTTTTTTTTCACCGCAGGAAATAAACAAGAAAGCGGTGAGAATAATTGCAGAAAGAAACACGTGTTTGTTCATAATGCGAGCATATCATATAAAATTAAAAAAATCTTGCATGGAAAGACTAGCATTGTAAATTATTAGAATTTTTTATCGATTAAGGATTCTCATTTAATTATTTTTATGATAAAATCATAAAGTTAATTATTCTTAACAAAGGATTTATTTATGGCAAAATCTAATTTATTTAAGGTTATTGCAGGCATTTCTGCTTTTGCAATGCTTTGGGTAATGGTTTCTTGTGGTGGTGCTAAATATACAGACGGCACATACACAGGAACTGCTGCTGGTCGTAACGGAGATGTTGTTGTTTCTGTTACTGTTACTAACGGCAAAATTGCTTCTGTTGATATTGTTCAGCATGAAGAAACAGCTGGTCTTAGCGATGCTGCAATTAAAGATGTACCTGCTGCTATTGTAAAGAAGAACTCTACAAAGGTAGATGCAGTTTCTGGAGCAACAGTTACATCAAAAGCTATTATGGCTGCTGTTGATGCTGCTCTTGCTAATGCTGGTGGAAAAGCTTCTAGTGGAAAAGCAGAAAAAGCTCGTAAAAATGTTGCTGTTACATATACAGCTGGTACATACGAAGGTACAGCAATGGGCATGAACGGCCCGCTTACTTTGGAAGTAACTTTCTCTAAAGATGCTATCACTGACATTCAGGTAAAGTCTTCTAAAGAAACAGGACATGTAGGTGACCCTGCATACCCGATTATGTTCAAAGATGCTATTGAAGCAAACGGTTCAGGAATTGATGCAGTTTCTGGTGCAACATTCACTTCAATTGCTGTTAAAAACGCTTTGAACGATGCTGCTAAAAAAGCTAATGCTTCTAGCATGGAAGATTTCAAGAAGAACACTGTTAAACACACAGCTCAGAAACCAATTGATGAAACATTCGATGTTATCGTAGTTGGTGCTGGTGGTGCCGGTATTGCTGCTGCTGCTCAGTCAGTTCAGAACGGATACTCTGTTCTTATTATTGAAAAGAACGCTGAAGTTGGTGGTAACACTGTAGTTTCTGGCGGTCAGTTCCAGTCTGTAATGCCTTACCTTGTTTGGGAAAAAGACAGACCTAATGCAGAAGAAGGTGTTTGTCCTCAGGATGGAAAAACATACAAGAAAGTTAAGATGGCTAACGGTAACATCGCTGTTCTTAAGACAATTCTTAACTGGAGCGAAAAACCATTTGACCCGACAGGCGCTTCTGAATGGTTTGAAGCTGGCGATATCGAAAGACTTTCAACACATGGTGTTCATCAGGAATATCTGCCTGTTTTGAAAGAACTTAAACAGGAAATCAAAGATTACCTCGCTTGGGCACAGCCAAAACTTAACAATGGCCTCAACGAAGGTGCTCTTACACTGTTCTCAACAGTTAATCTCCATATTTTCCAGACATACTACGGCGGACTCCGTCCAAATGCAGATTTCTCATCATGGATTTATGGTAACTACGACCTCGTTTGTCAGTTCATCAGAGACGGTCAGGAACTTAAAGACTGGCTCGTTGACCAGGGTTCAGCTTTTGACAATGCTACACAGCCTACAATCGTTGGTGCTTTGTGGCAGCGCGAAAACGACTACCTCAAGAAAGGTCCTACAGCTTTCCAGTGGGGAACATACTTCCAGCCGCCGCTCAACACAATCAACGAAGCTGCCGGCAAAAACAAGATTCTCCGCCGCACAGAAGCTAAAGAACTTATCGTAGAGAACGGCAAAGTAACTGGTGTAAAAGCTGTAATGTACGATGGTACACAGGTTACAGCACACGCTACAAAAGGTGTTGTTCTTGCTACTGGTGGTTATGCTGCTAACGTAGCTAAAGTTATTGAAACAAACGAGTACTGGCAGAAAGACAAGATCACAAGCCGCACTCAGACAACAAACCGCTCTTCAATGCAGGGTGACGGTATCAAGATGGGACAGGCTGCAGGTGCTGACGTAACAGGACTTGAATATACACAGCTTATGCCTATTTCTTGGATTGACAACGGACAGCTTGCATTCGGTGGCGGTAACTACACAGTTTACATCAATCCGACAACAGGTAAGCGTTTCGTAAACGAAACAAGCGAGCGTGACGTTCTTTCTCTTAAAGAGTTTGAGAACGGTATCGAGCGCAACAAAGTTCAGGGTGTATTCATTGAAATCGCAAACAGCAAGCAGCCAATTCAGGGTCCATATCCTTATGGAACACCGGGAACAGACGCTTGGAAGAGCGATGTTGAATGGAGACAGTACGAGCGTACAATTGATCAGCTCGGCGACCTTTTCAAAGAGCTTGGTATTAAAGCTGATGCAGCAGTCGTAAAACAGGAAATTATCGATTACGATAAAGCTCTAATCACAGGTAAAGAAAGCAGCCTGCCAATCAACAAGACTGGTTGGACAGCTCTTATTGGTGATGCAGAGAAGAAAGCAGATGGTTCTTATGACCTTTCTACTTACAAGCTTGAAGGTGTACCTCTTAAGATCAGAATTATGGCTCCGTCAACACACCACACAATGGGTGGTCTTAAAGTTGACACAGGACGCCACGTTCTTGATAAGAACGGCAACATAATCAAAGGTCTTTATGCTGCTGGTGAAGTTACTGGTGGTATTCATGCCGGTAACCGTCTTGGTGGTAACGCTATCGTTGAGATTTTCGTATCTGGACGTACAGCTGCTAATTCAATTGCAAAAGATAACTAATTCTAAGCTTATTAGGATTAACTAAAAAAAGGCTGCTCTTTTCAGGGCAGCCTTTTTATTTATTTGAACTTAAGTTATTTCTTTTTGATTCCTTCTATTGCAAGGTCAATTGCAGCATGCATTTCTTTTATGTCTTTCTGATTTAATATTGCAAGTCTGAAGATAGACGATTCAATCATTGCATAAAGCATTTCGTCTGTTGTAGAAATGTCGCTTACTGTAATGCCTAATTCGCCTTTGTCTATTCCCTCAATGAGAATATTGCACAAAAGATGTCTTAAGCGGACTATGCGGCGTCTTACCATTGTTCCCGGATTTTTTCCGGTTTTTTGAACTTGAAGCAGATAATTCAGGATAACGGTGAAAAGCTTTGGATTTTCACGGCATGCATCAAGAATTTGGTGCAGAACCTGTTTGAGTTTTTCGTCTGAAGTAAGTTTGTTGTCATGCATTACATCAAGCAGGCTCAATTCAATGTTTGTTGTAAGCTGTCTGATGCTGCTGATGAATATTTCACGCTTGTTTCTGAAGTACAAGTAAAGAGTGGTCCGCGTAATTCCGCACCTGTCTGCAATTTTCTGAAAAGTTGCATCTTCGTAGCCCTCATCAACAAATACATCAAGGGCTTTGTCAAGAATAGTGTGTTTCCGTTTGTCATGTTCAACAATAATTGCCATATACTCTCTGCCTTTTATAAGTATGAATAAAAAACCGTATCAAGATTGCCGCATTTAAAATTTTTGGTTTTTGTGGCTTTCCGTCCGATTGCTTTTTCAAAATTCGGGTGTGATGTAATAATGCCCATCTGCCAGCCAGGAAAAGACTGAAAAAGCAGAGACATATCTTTATAAAGCTGTTCTGCTTCCTGGCTTGTGCCGAGGCGCTCGCCGTATGGCGGGTTTGCAATCAAAAGCCCCGTTTCAAAAGGCGCGGCAATTGAATCAAATCCTGCTTCGATAAAGTCCGGCCTTTGAATGCGCATGTCGCTGCCTATAAGCTGAAGGGCTCGGCCTGCTGTAACGCAGGCGTGCTCTGCATTTATTCTTGCCCTTTCAATAGCTTTAGGATCTATATCACTTCCGGTAATTCTTGCCGTACATTCTGGGCGGATTTTTTCTGCTTCGCTCTGCTTTATGCGCAGTGCGGCTTTTTCATTGTAGATTGCAAGGTTTTCAAGAGCAAAATGCCGCCCGAAACCAGGTGCAACATTGTATGCAAAAAGTGCGGCTTCTATAGGCAGTGTGCCTGAACCGCAGAATGGGTCATGCAGAGGCGTTTTGCGGCGCCAGCACATTTGCTGAAGCAGGGTTGCTGCCAAAGTTTCTCTTATAGGAGCGTCCCCGCCATGTGTGCGGTAGCCTCTTTTGTTAAGCGGCTCTCCGCTCAGGTCAAGCAGCACTTGTGCTGTATCTTTTTCGATATATATGCGCACAGTGGCTTCTTCGCCGCTTTCCGGCAGAACAGACATGTGCCAGATTTCACCAAGTTTGGTGTAAATTGCTTTATGAACCATTGACTGGATTGTGTGTTCCGAAGAAAGCTTGCTTTTGTGAGAACGGACTTTATCGATTGTCAGATGAACGTCTTTTTTGAAATAGTCCTGCCAGTTAACAGCCTTAACGCCGTCAAAAAGCGAATCAAAATTGTCAGCATAAAACGAAGCCAGTTGCAGATAAACTCTGTCAGCTGTGCGGAGGCAGAGATTGGCTCTAAAAAGTGCGTCTGAATTATCAGAGGTAAAAACAACGCGACCCGGTGCATTTGAAACAGGAGAATAACCTAGCTGTTTTAGCTCTAGTGAAAGTGTCTTTTCGGCACCAACTGCGCATAATGCCACCAACGTATACATACATTAAGAATAACATTTTTTTAAATAATGTACAACAAAGATATTTAATTAACGTTCCGGTACAGGCTGGAAGCCGTACATGACGAAGCTGATAATCTCCAGCCATTTTTATGCGGAATTACGGCGCAGTGATTTAGAAATTTTTGACATTTATGCTTCCCTTTGGTATACTAAACCACTATGCCGGTTATTAACAGGCGTTCTGCCATAAAAAAGTTAAAGAATTTAGTTTTTACCTCAAGAACAGATCTGACAAAATTCAGAAAACGAATAGAAGCTCAATTTGCACATGGAGTGCTGCCGAATTATGTAGACTGCCGCTCTGTCACTGTACACGGCATTGCCAGCGACATGCTTATTCCGCAGATTTCATCTAACAGAAAGATGATTCTTTATGTTCACGGCGGCTCTTTTATGGGCGGTTCAAGAGCTTCATGGCGCAATTTCTGTGCATCTTTAGCCAACGAATCTTCATCAAGGGTGCTTCTGCCTGATTTCAGGCTTGCCCCGGAATACGCTTTTCCGGCCGCTATCGAAGACATTCTTGCCGTATACAAGCGTATGTGCGACCACCATGTAGACATTGTTTTTGCAGCTGACGGTTCGGGTGCGGCAATTGCTCTTGCGGCGGCGTTAAGCCTTCCCAAAGATATACGGAAATACTTCAAAGGCATGGTGCTTTTTTCACCCTGGCTGGATCTTTCTCCTGATTCGCTCGTTTATTCGGTAAAGACAAAAGACCCGCTTTTTTCTCAAGATGCGCTGCGTTTTTGCGGAACATATTACACTTACGAGGCAAATCTTGAAAATCCGCTGGTTTCGCCGTTAAGAGCTGATGCTTCACATTTTGAGAACTTTCCGCCTGTGTATATTCAGGCTGGCTCAGAAGAGCTGATGGTTCCATGTATGAAAAAATTCGAAAGCAAGCTTAAAGATGCCGGCGTTGAATGTACTCTAGAAATTTTTGAAGATCTTTTTCATTTTTTTCAGTTTGACCATGAAGACGTTCCGCAGACACATCTTGCAGTGGAAAAAATCGGCAAGTTTATAAAAAATCTTGGAAACCTTGAAAATGACGGTTTAGATGGAGACGATTTATGGAGTTAGTCTCACCGGCAGGAAATATTGAAAAACTGCGGTATGCGTATGCCTATGGCGCAGACACGGCATACATCGGCTTGAAGAAATTTTCACTGCGCATAAAAGCTGACAACTTTTATGGCGACGAATACAACGAAATAAAGAAGCTTAAGGCGCAATATCCTGACAAGCGGCTTTTCTGCGCGCTCAATATCTCATTTCATAATAAAGACATTGACAATTTTCTTGCAGAGCTTGATTTTTTCAAGCAGTATCCGATTGATGCGTTCATCATTCAGGATATCGGAATGGTCAATATCTTGAAGAAATATTTTCCAGACACGCATCTGCATTTAAGCACGCAGGCAAACTGTATAAACCGCGAAGCTGTAAAAATGTACCATGACTTAGGCTTTAAGCGTGTTGTGCTTGGTAGAGAAGCTTCTCTTAAAGAAATCCGCGAGATAAAAGATGCTGTGCCCGAAATGGAGCTTGAAGTCTTTGCGCACGGCGCGATGTGTGTAGCTTATTCAGGCAGATGCCTTTTAAGCGCATACATGACCGGGCGCGGCGCAAATTCGGGCTTCTGCTCTCATGCCTGCCGCTGGGACTATAAAGTGCTTGAAGAGCGTGAGCGCCCCGGCGAGTATTTTCCGATTTTTGAAGGCGAAGACTTTACGGCAGTGCTTTCATCAAAAGATTTGTGCATGATTGATCATCTTGATGACATGAAAGCCGCCGGTGTTGATGCGCTTAAAATTGAAGGCAGAATGAAAAGCCTTTATTACGTTGCAATGGTCACAAGAGCATACCGTAAGCAGATAGACGCGCTTGAAGGCAAAATCTCTGCCGAAGAAGCTGCGCCTTATGTAGCCGAACTTTACAAGGCGGCGCACCGCGAATTTGCCACAGGCTTTTATTACAACAGAGCTGATGCTGACAAAACCACAAGCGGAGCTTCTGACAGCGAATACGAGCTTATGGGCACAATCGGGGCATGCGCTGACAAAAACGAGGTGCTTGCTCTTGCTTCTAAGAACCGCGCCGCAGAAGAAAAAGCCTTCGCCGAAATGCACCCGCAGAAAAAGGCAGCTGTGCTTGAAGCACGCAGACTTAACGACGAAGAACACATTTTTGCAGAAGACAAGCCCGGCTGGCAGTTTTTCACCTATAACTCGATGAACAAGCTTGATGCCGGAACACCTCTGGAATTTGTGGGCCCTGATGTAACGGCTCTGGCTGATGACAAATATCAGTTTGTAGACCCAAAAACCGGCATGATACGCGACTGGATCTGCCACGGACATGAGTGCCTGATTTACACCTCAAAACCGATAAAGCCCGACTATATTGTGCGCTCAAAATCTCTTGAGCCGCTCCCGACAGAGCGTTACCCTAATTTGAAAAAATGAAACTGGAATTTTTACGCAGATTTCTAGCTGCAATTCAAAATGTTGTCTCGAATGAAATAAAAAGACGCATGCTTAAGACAAAGCAAAAAAGCATTCCGCAGAGAATTGCGTCTTTTATTTTGACTTTTTTTGTTGCAGTCTTTTTGTTTTCTCTCTTTGTTAATCTGCATATGGTTCTTTCAACAAAAAAATATGTTTATACACAGAAAGAACTTGTACCCTCTAAAACGGCTGTAATTGTGCCCGGTGCAAAAGTCTATCAGGGCGGCTATTTGTCTACGGCCTTTAAAGACCGGATTGTAAGCGGAGTTGAGCTTTTGAAAACTGGCAAGGCAGAGAAGATTCTGCTTTCCGGCGACCACGGACGCAAAACTTATGATGAAGTTAACACAGGCAGAAATTTCATTCTGAATAATTACCCGCAGATTGCGCATGAAAACATTTTTATGGATCACGCCGGCTTCAGCACTTACGAGACTATGTACAGGGCAAAGGCTGTTTTCTGCGTGGAAGACGCCGTAATTGTTACGCAGAAATTCCACCTGGCGCGGTCTATATACATTGCAAGAAAGCTCGACATTGATGCAGTCGGCTATGAAGCAGTTGAATCCGTCGGCTTTAGAAAACGGATACGCATGTCATGGGCTTTGCGCGAATATCTTGCTCGCGTAAAAGCATTTATGTCTGTTGCGTTTCATGCAAAGCCGACTTACCTCGGCGAGCAGATTCCAATTAGCGGTGACGGCACAAAATCCTGGGATTGACGCGCATCACCACGCGTCCTGTGCAGCTAAACCAGCTTGTGCTGCCTGATGTGCTCGACAAGCTTTTGCGCCATTTTCTGGTGCGTTTTTGCGCTTGGGTGCCAGTCTGAACCGATTCCGTCTTTTTCGTCCTGCACATCAAATTTCAGCACAGAAACATCAGCTTTCGGAAAATCCTGCCTGAAAAGTGCGGCAGCTTTTTCGACGGCGCCGCACAAGTCCTGGCCCATAACGCCAAGGCAGGCAACAATTGAAGCTTCAGGCGAGTTCCGGTGCACACACTCAAGAAACTGCCGGTAGCAGCTTATGAATGTGTCTACGCGCTCCGTTTTTTGGCGCGTGTAGCTTGCGTCATTTGTTCCAAGATTTATTACAACTATATCGGGGCAAAAGCTAGCCGCGTTCCAAATTTCCGGTTCGCGCTTGAGCCTCAACGAAAGTGACTTGTCTGTGTAAGGATAAAGCATCGGCATGAGAATTTCTGTTCTTACATAGTCTTCTTCCGGGGCAATGTAGCACGAAATAATACCGATGCCGCTCCAGCTTACCATCTGGAATTCTGCGCCGAGTTTCTTTGCCGTTAAAAAAGCGAATGCCTTGTCGGCACGTTCCTGCGCTGTTGTGAAAACGTCTTTTTCAAACACGCCGTCTATGCCGTAGCCGCATGTGATTGAATCGCCTATAAACTGAATCTTCGGCTTAGGGGCAGTTTTTTCTGTTTTGTCTGAATTGATGCATTTTTCGAGGAGTTTGCCTTCGAGTTTAAGCCCGCAAAAACCGGCGTATGCAAACGCGGCTTCGCTTAACTTGATAACGCGGATATGCACTGTTTTGGGAGAGCTGCTTTCAAAAAGCGTGTATTCTGCTGTTTTTTTGTCCAGCAGAATGTGCTTGTCCGGCTCGTTTCCAAAGTCCTGCCAAAAATCAAGCGGCTTTTTTGCTGCGTTTACGTCAAGCTCAGAAACATACACGCCGAGCCAGCATTTCGTATCGTCCTGCCATGCTTCAGGGTCAGAGCAAAGCCTGCATACAGCTTTTGTGCCGGTAAAAGCAAACTCAAAGCCCGCTGCAGAATAATCAAAGTAGCGCACACCGTCTATGTCTAATGTTCTGCCGAACCAAATCAGCGAATCTTTTGAAATATCCGTCATGTCTATAAGTGTATCAATGAATTCAAGTTTTTGACAGCCGTTTAAGCTCTATGTTATAGTATAAACATGAATGCAGTAAAACTTGAAAAGGCAGCTAAAATTCTCAAAAATGCAGGATGTTCCGAAGTATATGTTTTTGGCTCTCAGGCTACAGGTCGTGCTAATGTGAATTCTGACATAGATTTAGGTGTTCGCGGCTTATCTTCTGCTTCAATTTTTGGTTTGCATTACGATTTGGAACAGGCATTAAGAACAAAAGTTGATTTGGTAGATTTTGACTATCAAAAAGATTTTTTCGATTTGCTTGAACGTATCGGAGAATTAAAAAAGATTGGATAAAACAATACAAGCAAAAATTGTTCTTGAAATTTCAAAGATAGATACGCTCATTACAAAATCAGGACTATTGCTTTCAAAGTGCAAGATTGAAACCCCTGATTTTATTGAATTAAATGCAATAGCTTCGATTCTTCATTCTTATTATAGCGGTGTAGAAAGCATTTTTAATATGATTTATAAAGCCTGCTACGGAAAAACTCTTTCCGGTAATATGTGGCACAGCGATTTGTTTACAGATATGTTTGCAAAAACAGACAAACATAATGCTGTTTTGCCACAGGAACTTTTTGTTCCGCTTAAAGAATATCTTGGCTTCCGTCATGTTTTCAGACATTCATACGGGTATGAACTTGACTGGACGAAGCTCTCTCCACTTTTTTCAAATCTTTCAGAAAATTGGAAGCTTGTAAAACTTAATATTGAACATTTTATAGCACAAAGCCTGCTGTGAAACGCTATTTCTTCTCGGAATCGTCCCATTCAATTTGAACGAGGCGCTCTTCTATGTTTGGAATGCGCCAGACGTTGCGGCAGTTTTCTTTGTGGACAATAATGCCGCGGCCGCGTGAAACATAACCCACAACGTCGTCGCCGAATTTAGGGGTGCAGCAGCCGGCAAGGCTGAACAGAAAATTCGAGGTATCGCCGATACGGATGCGCGCTGTCATTGTTTTTTGAACAAGCGCAGCCTGACCTTCTTCCTGAGTCTGTTCTGATTTTTTTGCCGGATGATTGTGGTGGCTGAAAACCGGTTGCTCAGCAGCTTCGTCTTCAGGCTTCGGCACAGCCGTAAAAGTCGGGTCGTTTACGTTCAGATAAGCCCGAATTTTCGCTCTTGCCTTCGCAGTCTTTACAACATTCAGCTGGTTTACCGTAGGGTGTGCAGACGGGCTTGTTAAAACTTCGATTGTCTGCGTGTTTTCAAGCGGTGTGCCAAGTGCAATAATCTGACCGTCTGCCTTTGCGCCTGTAATTTTTTCGCCTATAGCCGAATGAATGGCGTAAGCAAAATCAATTGCGCAAGAACCGGCAGGCAGTTCAATTACATCGCCGTTTGGTGTAAAAACAAATACAGAATTGCCCAAAAGTTCCGCTTTGATTGTGGCAAAGAATTCGCGCTGGGTATCTTCCGCTGTGTTCTGGGTAGCCGCTTTTGCAAGCGTTTTCATCTTGTTGACAACATCTACGCTGGAAGCCGAAACTGAGTCTTTGTTTGTGCCCTTTTTATAAAGCCAGTGGCTTGCAACACCGTTTTCAGCAGTTTCGTGCATGCTGAAAGTTCTTATCTGTATTTCAAGCGGTTTGCCATTGCATTCAACTGTTGTGTGCAGAGACTGATAACCGTTGCTTTTCGGGTTTGCAATATAATCTTTGAATCTTCCGTCGACCGGCTTCCATAAATTATGAACAAGACCGACGAGCGTATAGCACTGAACAGTGTTGCTGCACAAAATTCTTATTGCAAGCAGATCAAACAGTTCGTCTGCGCTTTTATTGCGTTTGCGCATTTTCTGATAAATTGAATAGAAGTGCTTTGCTCTGCCTTTTACAACGACATCGATTCCGGCTTTTTTTGCTTCTTCTTCAATTTTAGAAATTGCCGTGCTTATATAGCTTGCACGCTCGTCTTTTTTAAGCGAAACAATCTTTTTGATTTGTGCAAAAGTATCTGGGTTTGAGAATTTCAGGCTTAAATCTTCAAGTTCGTCTTTTACAGAAGAAATACCAAGCCTGTTTGCAATCGGCGCCCAAATCCCAATGGCTTCGTATGCGGTTTTGCGCTGTTTTTCTACATTAACGCCTTTCAGGTTGCGCATGCGGTCAAGTTTGTCGGCAAGCTTCAGAATGATTGTTCTGATGTCATTTACAAGCGCAAAAATCATCTTGCGGATAGAATCTGCCTGCTGCTGTGTTTTGCACTTCATTGTGAGCTTTGAGATAATGGCTGATTCATCAAGCAGCAGAAGAACAGTCTTACCGAATCTTTTTTCAATTTCGGCGCGTTCTTTTTCATCAAATTTGATATTGTGCAGAAGCCCGGCGACGCATGTCGGGCTGTCCATATTAAGCTGAAGCAGAATGTCAGCAACTCTTAGCTGGTGAGAAATTTCAGTATTTGCTTTTTTTTCGTCGGGTAGTGATTCCAGAAAAGAAGTAGCTTCTTTTATTGCAAGAATCGCAGCTTGTGTCCGTTCGTTTACGGCTTCTTTGCTTGCGTTACTCGTGGCTGCCCTCCTAAATCGTTGAATGTAGCAATTTCTATAAAACCTGAATCTTTCAAAAGCTCTGCCGTTTGAGCCGCATTGTATTCGCCGGTTTCAATAAGAAGTATACCGTTTTTATTGAGTGCTTGCCATACCTGTGGAATTAATCGCCGTATTATGTCCAGCCCGTCAGAGCCGCCGTCTAAAGCAAGGCGCGGTTCGTTCCGTCCGTCAAGCAGAAGTTCGTCTGTAACGGCTGACGGCACATAAGGCGGGTTAGACAAGATTATGTCAAAGTGCTGAGGAGTTTCTGCACCGGCTAAGAAAGGCTCAAGCAGGTCGCCCTGCACAAAGCTTATATTTTGCGCATTTTCGCCTAGAATTGAGCGCGCGTTTTTTTGGGCAATGTCTAGCGCGCCTTTTGAAATGTCAGAAAGCACAAATTTCATGTCTACCGGATTTATGTGCAAATCTAAAGCTTCTTGGAATACACTGATGCCGATGCAGCCTGAACCTGTGCAGATGTCAGCAATGTTCAGTGTTTCGGGCTGCGTGCTTTGCGGGCGGGCGCTTAGTGCGTGTGCGCGCGCTTCAACAAGCTTTGCGGCAAGCTCAACAAGCAGTTCTGTGTCCGGCTTTGGAATAAGCACCGCCGGAGAAACTTCAAAAGAGCTTTTCCAGAAATCTTTTCTGCCTGTAAGATAGGCAACAGGCATTCCGTCTGCGCGCCTGTAAAGCAGCTTTGCATAATTCAGCGCATCTTCGGCTGAAACTTTGTCTGAAGCGCGCACAAGCAGCTCATCTCTTGAGCAGCCAAGCACGTGAGAAAGCAGCAGCGAAGAATCCAATTCCGGTGTTGTTGTTTTTGTGGTTTGTAATTCAGCAGCGCCCCACGCTCTTAGCGAAAAAATTGAGCCGGGTTTTTGCAGGCATTTTTGCAGAACTTGAAAATATGGCTGCCACGTTGTTTCAAAAGGCATGAAACTGCCGTTTTTCCACAAATCAATTATTTCCTGGAACGTGCACCATCTGGCGTCAGCAACTTCTTCTTTTTGAAGAACCGGAATTATTTCAAGCTTTTGGGAAACGTCATCAAATTCAAAAAGCCAGCAGTCCAAAAAAAAAGAAGGATTTTCCGGTTCAGGCGGAACAAATCTGTATGAAAAAAGCAGAGTGCTTTGCGCATCATCTGCTTTTATACCGAGTTCTTCTCTTAATTCGCGGAGTGCGGCGTCTTTGCCTGCTTCACCTGCTTTTACAGAACCGCCTGTGGGCTGCCAGTAGCCGCCCCAGAAGATTTCCGGCACACGCTTTGAAACAAGCAGTTTGTTGTCGCTTTTTCTTCTGACCCAAGCGTGAATAATCAGATGAAAATCTGTTTTGCTGATGATTGAGCCGCGTACAGCCGTTCTGTTCTGCGGCTGGCGAACGCGGTCAAAAATGTCCCACAATTCCATAAAGGCTTATGAAAGTGCAGTTCCGTCTGCTTTGAGCAGAGCTTCTTTATTATAGATACAAAGCGCGTCAATCAGTTCATCAAGCTGGCCCTGCATAACCTGATCAAGCTTGTAAAGCGTAAGATTTATGCGGTGGTCAGTAAGTCTGTTCTGCGGAAAGTTGTATGTGCGGATACGTTCGCTTCTATCGCCTGAACCGACCATATTGCGTCTGGCGGCGGCACGTTCTGCATTTTTCTTTGATTCTTCAAGATCAAACAGGCGGGCTCTAAGAACGCGCCATGCTTTTGCCTTGTTCTTTATCTGGCTTTTTTCGTCCTGCTGAATTACAACAATTCCGGTTGGAATATGTGTAAGGCGGACGGCTGAGTCTGTTGTGTTAACGCACTGACCACCCGGACCGCCGGCGCGCATAACGTCAACGCGCACGTCTTCAGGCTTGATGTCAATTTCGGTTTCTTCTGCTTCTGGCAGAACGGCAACTGTAACAGCTGATGTATGAACACGACCCTGTGCTTCTGTTTCAGGCACACGCTGAACGCGGTGAACACCGCTTTCGTAGCGCAGAGAACCGTATACGTATTTTCCGCTTATTGAAAGTGAAATTTCTTTATAGCCGCCGACTTCAGTCTCGTTTGCGTCCATTATTTCGTATTTCCAGCCTTTCATGTCAGCGTAACGTGTGTACATACGGAACAAATCTGCCGCAAAAAGTGAAGATTCGTCTCCGCCGGTACCGCCGCGGATTTCCATGATGATGTTCTTTTCTTCAAGCGGATCAGGCGGAATAAGAAGGAATTTAATCTTTTCTTCGATTTTTGGTTTCTGTTCTTCAAGCCCTTTCAATTCTTCGCGGGCCATTTCCTTCATGTCGTGATCTTCTTCTTCAGTTATGAGCAGCTTGGCGTCTTCTATGCCCTGAAGAATTGTCTTGTATTCTTCGTAAGCTTCCATGACGCTTGATAAATGAGAATGCTCGCGCATAACGTCTTTGTATTTTTTCGGGTCTTTGACCAGATCAGGGTCTTGTATCTGTTCGTTTACTTCGGCAAAACGCTTTGCCATTTGTTCCAGTCGCTTAATCATAAGACGAGTATAGCAAATTGTAAGTATCTAGAAAAGGCGTTTGCGTTTTGCCTTGGGTATGTCTACGGTTTGGGCTTGTGCTGGCAAAACAGCCAAGTTTCCGCGTAGCGGAAACTTGAAGAATGGTGTACAAGGGGGCGCACTGTTTGAGTGCTATTTTCTTTTTCCTGCTAAATCGTAAACTTCGTTGTCAGCTCTTGCGGAAATAACCAGAATATACATTTCGTGTGTTTTTTCGTCTTCTAAAAGCTTGTAAACAACTCTGATACCTATATCCCTGTATTTTATTTTCAAGAGTCCGGTTAGATCATTTCCGAGTTTATTTCCTAAAGGCTTTCCATATCCGCCTTCATTTTGTGGTTTAGGATTTGCAGAAACTTTTAGGATTCCCTTCAAAACTATTTTTCGCACCGAACCGTCAAGTTTGGCTAATTCTTCTTCTGCAAGTGGATGATATTTTATTTTCCACTCCATTAATTACTCCATGTCCACTTCAATATCATCTAAGTCTGAATCAGAGAGTCCGAATTTTTTCATTAAGTCATCATGGTCAGTATACTGCACGTTTTGTGCAAGGCGTTTTTCAGCTTCGGCAGCAAGAATAGCATCTTCATATTCTTCCATCATCCGCTGATAATTTTGCGGACTCATCAGAATGCATTCCGGGATATTGTTTTTTACAACAATTTTAGTTCCAGATTTTTTTACATCTGAAAATATTTTATTTGCCTGTCCTTTATTAAACTGGCTTATTGGAATTATTGAATCAAGTAGGTTAACAGTATTTAGAGCTTTCATTTTCTGTCTCCTTACAAAATACAATATATATAACAATATATTTATTGTCAAATTTATTGTGAAAACTTATTGCTATTAAGTTACGCAAAAGAATTTCGGCGTATTGTATCTATGCTTCTGACAAAATGTCGTTGTGTTATTCATTCCGGCTAAAATATTCCGGCGGGTGCAACTGTTTTTGAAAATGTGTGTCAGATATATTGGTACTTTAATTGCGATAAACGGAGAAAAAACGAATGGACATTATGGAAAGAATGAAAAAACCGGCTTCTAAAATTGCGGTGTGGGGAGATTCAATAACAAAAGGAATTATTCAGAGTTTTGGAAATAAACAGTATATAGTTAACCCTGAAAACAGTCTGAAGATTGCAGGCGAGAAGCTTGGAATTAAGATAATAAACCACAGCTATTTTGGCTGTACGGTAAGCAAGGGAAAAGATGTGCTTATTCATGATATTGAAAAGAACATTGACTGTGATGCGGCAATTCTTGAATTTGGCGGCAATGACTGCGATTTTAACTGGGCAGAAGTTTCTGAACACCCTGATCAGGAGCACGAACCGCACACGCCGCTTCATGTTTTTTCAGAAACGATTCAGTTTATGATAAAGACTTTGCGTGAGCACAATGTGACGCCGATTTTGATGACGCTCGTTCCGCTTGTGCCTGAGCGTTATTTTTCTTTTATTTCTAAGAACTTGAATCCGGCGAATATTTTGAAATGGCTCGGCGACGTCGGCTTTATTTACCGCTGGCATGAATTATATTCCTGCGAAATCTTTAATATTGCCCGCAACACCGGCTGTCTGCTTCTTGACGTCAGGAAACAGTTTCTTATGGACAGAAACTACCAGCGTTTTATCTGCGAGGACGGAATTCATCCTAATAAAGAAGGGCAGCAGTTCATGCAGAATTTCTTTATTGAATCAAGCAAGTCTGACAGATTTATGCTGCCCTGTGCATAAGCCCAATAACACCAGCTTCGCGCCCCAAAGCGGGCGCAACCCGGCGTCTGCGTACAGGCTTAGTTATAGATCCAGATTCCTGTATATTCTTTGATGATTTCCATTTCCTGTAAAGCTTTTTTATAAAAAGAATAAAAATCTTCAACTTTATAAGAATCATATATTTTTTCAAAGTAATTAATACTTTTTATATATTCTTCTCTGGTAAAATCCTTTATTTTGTTTGCAGTTTGCACATTTGTTATAAACACTTCCAGATTTATTGCAAAGTCGGCAAGATTTTCATTTTTAATATTTTCCAAGAATTTTTCATTTTTATATAATTCTAATGCTTTTTCTGTAAGGGAGTCATCATTTAGTAGAATAATTGTAATAAAATTTATTAAATCAATTTCCTTAAACAGTAAGTTCTCATAATCACTGGCTTGATTACTTTTCAAATAGAATAATTCTTGAATACATCTCGAAGCCAAAATAGGATTTTTTTTTGTAGTATTCATTTATAAAAGCTTCTTCTAAATATTTGCAATTGCTTTCTTTCCGCATTTTTGCGAATACCAGAATTGCTTCTTCCTTTTTAACTAGAAAATCAGAATACAAATATTCAGAAAACTTTTTGCAAAACCCAATTTCTTGCAGTTTGGAATCTATATATTCAAAATCTTCATCTTTGACATTTAGACTTACGTATAAATCACAAAAAAACTCTACGAGATTCGGAAAAATAAATTCGTTTTCATTTTTTTTTCTAAATCAATTAAGTTGTATAAATCATAAGGCAATTTTTGAATTTCATCTTTAGAAAAATAATCATAAAATTTCTGGCTGTCATATAATTCGTTAGAAAAAACTTCTTTGATATTCATTCATTCTCCATTCATTCTCCTAATTTTCAATTCTGCGCCCCAAAGTGGGGCGTCTGCGTACAGGCTTAGTTATAGATCCAGATTCCTGTGTATTCTTTGATGATTTCCAGCTTTCTTTGGATTATGTCATCTTTCATTGAATCGCCAAAAAAGCCGCCCATTACTCTTCCGGCTTCTTCGTGATTGCTGAATTTGTAATCAGTTTCGATTATGTATTCTTTAAAGCCGTTATCAACAAGTGCATGATAAA
>CAMJMF010000012.1 GCA_946406925.1 uncultured Spirochaetales bacterium
AATCTCTATTTCAGCTTACGGCACAGAATTTTTGAATTACGCTGAAATTTTAGCACAGCACCACCACGAAAAATGGGACGGTACAGGCTACCCGAACAAGCTTAAAGGTACAGACATTCCGCTGCCTGGGCGTATAATGGCAATTGCCGATGTCTATGACGCTCTTGTTTCGACACGCCCTTATAAAAAACCGTTTACTCACGAAGAAGCAAGCAAAATCATTATTGAAGGCAGCGGTACTCATTTTGACCCGACTTTAGTTGAAGTTTTTAAATCTGTAGCTGATAAATTTCAGGAAGAAAAAGAGACGACGCTTCTCGATTTTATTTAGCCTCATAAGCACACCGTTCTGTGCATAGGCAGCAGACACTTTTCATCAGAAGGTTTCCATGATAAAAGCAGAAATAAAAGACAGCGAACTTAACGCGCATTTAGACAGCATAGAAAAAGACGGAATGAGCATCTTCGTTATGGCAGACGGCCAGTTCCGCGGCGCTTTTTTTCACGGAACACGCTTTGTAAATCAAATGCGGGCAAATCAGAAGCTTGGAATTCTTGAGACAATGGTTCTTGGCCAGGCCTGCCTTTGCGGCGCATTAATGATTCCTACAATTAAGGGGCATTCGCGCTTAAGCTTTAGATATGACACCGAAGGACCGGCGGCAGGTTTTGTAGTAAATGCAGAAAGCACAGGCGCAGTAAACGGAATGCTGCTGCAGAACCCGATTCCGGTTTTTGAGCCGGTGAAAAGCTGGGATTTAACGCCATTTCTGGGAGACGGCACCGTAACAGTTACGCACTTTCTTGAGGGAAAAACCGAGCCGGTCAGCGGCACCGTCGAGATTATGTACAAAAATATCGCGCAGGACCTCGCATGGTATTATCTTCAGTCTGAGCAGATAAATACAGCATTCAACACAAGCATTCAGCTTGACAAGCAGGGGCGCGTAATCGGCGCCGGCGGAATGTTTATACAAATGCTGCCCGGCGCACAGGAAGAAACAATAGAACGTGTTGAGGCAGCTTTCAGTGCCGCACCGTCTTATGGTCAGTGGTTTGCTGAAAAAGGCAACAGAAACGATATAATCTACGGACTTTTTAGAGAATTCAAGCCGTCTGTTGCCTTGGAGCGCAACATCATATTTGACTGCCACTGCTCAAAAGACAGTTTCAAAAACCATCTGCTGCATCTGCCGAGAAAAGAGCTTGAAGAAATGTGTTCTGAAAAACAGGACGAGCCGCTTGAGCTTATCTGCCATTATTGCGGCAGCGTCTACAGATATGACAAAAAAGAGCTGTTAGAACAAATTAAATAGAAGCTTTGTCTGCAAAGCGCGACACAATACAGCTGCCGCGCGCCTGTACAAAGCCGGGCCTGCATAAGCCGCAAACCGCAAATCTTACAGCGTCTGCTGCAGCTTTTCAGACTGGCAAGCGTAGATGCTTTCCATTACGAGAGCAGCTTTTGCACAATAACGCCGGTCAATTGTATAGAACGCAAACATCACGTCCTGAACATAAATCTGGAAATTATCACCCGGTGTATAAGGCACATAACGCACCTTTAAAACGTCAAACTCAATTTCTTTCTGCTCGCCGAAAAAGTCGCCGCTATAGGTGTAGCCGCATTTTCTTATGTGAAGCACACCTTTTCCGCATTTTTCTATGCCGCGCGTCTTTTTTATAGGCAGATCAACATTGCCGGAAGGAATCACAGTATTCGCTTCAGAAAGAATGCGCAGCTCTACAGGAATAAAAATCTCGTAATCAGAATCTGCCTCAATTGCTTTCCGCTCTGCTAGCCTCTGCGCGTTATACCATTCGCCGATATGCGCATAATAGTTCTCGCTCTTGTTCCACATTAAATGCGCAGACTCTGTGTATTCTGCAGTGCAGCCGCACTTTGTACAGATTACGCTGTTTTTGTGCGTTTCAATCTCAAATTCGCTGTTACACGCCGGGCACTTGTAAAGAATGTTCTCAAGCCCTTTCGCACGGTTACTTCCTTTATAGAGATAGCCTCTTTTTTCCTGCTCGGCGAAATTGTCAACATATATAGCCTTGCCGATAGCTTCATCAATTTCTTCAACAGACATTTCTTTTATTTTTTCAGGTGTAAGCGCCATAGAAATGTCTATATCTATAATGCCGTGCTTCAAATATTTGCGCCAGGTTGAATCGCAGAAATAGGCGCCAGAAGTGCGTATTGCAAAAACCGGCAGCTTCATCTTTTTAATGAGTTTTGCGCAGCTTTCAGGCATGTCTTTCGAGATGCCGTTAATGACAATCTGACCCTCAGGGTAAAGCGCGAGGATTCCATCGTTTCCAAGAATGTCAAAAGACTGACGTATAGTCTGAATGTCAGGCTGAAACAGGTTCTTTGGAATTGCGCGCGCCATCTTTACAAACATATGGAATTTTGAGGCAAGGTAAAGCTTTCTAGCCACAATAAAAGTGATTCTTCTAGGATAAAAAGCGCGGATTGCAAAAACATAGTCGTAAAGGCTGTGGTGGTTTCCTACAATAATATAAGGCGGCTTAACCTTTACAAGCTCTTCGCGCACCTTGCTGCCGTGCACTTCTCTTCCGTCAGGCATTCTGTATGTGAAAAGAACCCGCCTTTTTGCAAAAGACAAGAATGAAACAATAAAACCAAAAAGATAATAGATAAAAGGATTTGGACGTTTTGTTTTTCTTCTTCTTTTCATAAACAGATACCTTCAACAAATATGGAATAATTTTCTATAAAAAAATCTAAATCGTCAAGTAAAAAATTTTAGGCGGCGCTTTTCTAGAGCTTCACAAAAGTGGCGCGAAAATTTTGAACAGACTCCGCACAAGCCGCTTGGCGACATTTGTCTGGCTCAAATATTCGGGCGTAATCTCGCGGCAGACGTCAAGTGTATTCAGAAAATCGGTTTTTATGTCCTTTATAACTGAAGAATTGTAAAGCCACACGCCGCATTCAAAATGATGGTAAAGGCTTCGGTAATCCATGTTGAATGTGCCGACTGTCGCGGTTAAATCATCTGACACCATGTTTTTGGCATGCATAAAGCCCGGCGTATACTCATAAATGCGCACACCGCCCGTAACAAGCTCGTAATAATAAGAGCGCGTTATTTCATGCACAAGCCACTTATCCGGAATAAACGGCGTAATTATTCGCACGTCGACATTCCGTTTTGCGGCAAGGCACAGCGCTGTAGAAAGCTCGTTATCAATTATAAGATACGGCGTTGTTATGTAAAGATATTCCGCACTCTGGTTGATTATGTTCAAGAAAACCTGCTCGCCTGTCAATTCATCGTCAAGCGGCGAATCAACATAAGGCTGAACGAACCCGCCGCAAAAAGCATTCGCAGAACGCGCGGTAGCAGCACTTTCAGGCGCAGGGCTTTCTGCAAAAGAGCGCACCGACTCATTGCTCAGTGCATAATCTTCACCGGAGCCGCCGTCAGTTTCAGGTCTGAAAGCATTGTAGTCATCATCTGAATTGCGGTACAAGTTCCACAGTTCAAGAAAAGCAAGCGTAAAGCTGAATGCCGCTCTGCCCTTCAGCATTATTGCGCTGTCTTTCCAGTGACCGAAGCGGTTTACGCAGTTTATGTATTCGTCTGCAAGGTTTATTCCGCCGGTAAATGCGGTGCGCCCGTCGATAACGCAGATTTTTCTGTGGTCACGGTTGTGCAGAATTGTGCGCAGCGCAGGGCGGTAAGGGTTGAACGAAACGCACGGAATGCCCGACTTGCTCAATTTTTCAGCATAACCGTATGGCAGCGTGGCAACGCTTCCGACATCATCGTAAATTACGCGCACATCTACGCCGTCATCGATTTTGCTGTGCAGGATATCAAGAATTGTATTCCACATAATTCCATGCTGAATAATGAAATACTCTATGAAAATGTATTTTTCCGCTTTTTTAAGCTCCTGAACAAGCGTCTCAAAAAAACTTTCGCCTGAACTGAAATACTGCGTGGTTTCTTCTTCGTAAAGTGGAATTGCGGTAGCATTCGTTATGTAAAAAGATTGGGAAGCACCATGAATGTCAATTTTTTCAAGCTTGTCAATGGCGGAATCTTCTGTTTCGTAGATTCTGCTTGTGCGCTCGGCATGTTTCAGCAAGACAGCCTGCTCTTTGCGGCGAAGCTTTGCCGAACCGAAAACGATGTACAGCATACAGCCGAAAACCGGCACAAGTGCAATCAGCAGTGCCCACGGCAGTTTTACGGTCGGGTTCGTATGCTTGTTGATTATACCGAGTATCATCACAAAGCCCAAAAGCCAGAAAATAGCTGAAATAAATGCGTAGTTGCGGCTCAAATAAAAGACGCTGAGCAACATAACAAAAAGCTGAATCAAAATGAGCACGGAAACAACTGAAAACCGGCTCATCAATAATTTCAACAGCTTACGCATACACACCCCGAAACACTACAAAACTTTATACATATTATAATGTCGGAAATAATCGGGGTATGCAAAAGCGGTTACGCACACAGCCGGAACGCGCGGCGCTTTAAACAAAAAAAGCCGGACTAACTTTCCGTCAGCCCGGCTCTTTCAGCAATATCAGAATGCTATGTTATTTTACGAATTCTTTCTTCAATAAGTCGAGGTCAAGTTCAGGGTAAAGAACATGAGCTGAAAGCAATGCGTTTACGCGCTTTCTGGCTGCTTCTTTTACAGCCGGGTCAAGCTCAATCTTGCCCTTTGCAGGCTTGCCGTCTTTTGCAACGCCAGGCTTTGTGCCTTTGAGCACGAAGTCAAGGATTGAAGCAACTTCTTTCATGTCGTTCTCGTTCATGCCGAGCGTAGTCAAAGCAGGTGTACCAAGACGAACACCGCTTGTCCACCATGCACCGTTTTTGTCATATGGCAGGGCGTTTGCGTTTGCAGTAATTCCGCATTCAAACAAAGCAGCTTCTGCCTGTTTTCCTGTCAGACCGTAAACAGTTACATCACAAAGCATAAGGTGGTTGTCTGTTCCGCCAGTCTGAAGCGGAATGCCGTAGCCTTTGAGCGCTTCAGCAAGAGCCTGTGCATTCTTAACAACATTGTGAGCCCATTCTCTGTAAGCCGGTGTAGCAGCTTCTTTGAAAGCAATAGCTTTTGCAGCCATTACATGAGCGAGCGGTCCGCCGAGAACCATCGGGCAGCCTTTGTTTACATATTCTGCGTATTCTTTTTTGCAGAGAATAATTGCACCGCGAGGACCGCGCAAAGTCTTGTGTGTTGTTGTTGTAACGATGTCAGCCCATTTTACCGGGTCAAAGTCGCCTTCAAAAACTTTTCCTGCAACAAGACCTGCAAAGTGAGCCATATCTACCATCAATACTGCTCCGCACTTGTCTGCAATCTGGCGGAATCTTTTGAAATTAATCTTGCGTGGATAAGCTGAGAAACCTGTCAAAAGGATGAGAGGTTTAACTTCCATTGCCTGTTTTTCGATTGCATCGTAGTCAAGAAGACCTGTTCCTCTGTCTACACCGTATGGGTGAGATTCAAACATACGTGCAGAAACGTTCATTTTATAGCCGTGTGTAAGGTGGCCGCCGCATGAGTAGTCAAGACCCATGAGTTTCTGGTTTCCGAAACGTTTGCGGAGCATATCGAACTGTTCTTCTGTCAAATCGTTCAATGATTTAACGCCGAGTTCTTCAAGTGTTGGTGTCTCTACTTTTGCAGAAAGAATTGACCAGTAGGCAACAAGGTTTGTGTCTGCACCTGAGTGTGGCTGAACATAAGCATAATCTGCACCAAAAAGCTTTTCAGCTTCGCGGGCAGCTACATTTTCAACTGCATCTACGTTTACACAGCCGCCGTAATAGCGGTGTTCTGGATAGCCTTCTGCATATTTGTCTGTCAAAAGGTTTCCCATGGCAGCCTGTACATTAAGTGAACAGTAGTTTTCACTTGCAACAAGCTTTAAGTGACTGCGCTGGTTATCAATTTCGTTTACGATTGAAGCTGCAATATCAGGTCCGACAGCAGCAACCTGCTGAAGATTTGCTACATAAGCAGTCATTGCAACATTAGGCTTGCCGTTGCATGAAGCAAGATAATTTTCTAATGGTGTTGGCATAAACACTCCTTTAAAAAGATTATTTTGCAGTCCAGGCGCGCGGCTGCAAATACTAGACTTCATGATGGAAACTCATCTGAGCGCCAGAAGGAATATGCAGATATTACTATTTATTGCGGAATGTTACAAGTGTATCTTAAAAGGAAAGAGAAAATCCCGGCTTCTGGTCGCGGAGCCCGATTCGAAACCGCGCGATAACGCGCTACACGCTGTTTGTTGCAAGGAAACTATATACATGTCGCTACGCGACGCAACAAACAGAGTGTTTTCGAACCGAGCTCCACTCCCTCTCGCCAGTTCTCCATCTTTCGGTTTTTGTGCTAAACAGTCTGCCGGTTTTGCGTAGCAAAAGCGGCGCTTTTCGCCGAAAAAACTTCAACAAAAGATTAGACTATAGCGAAAAGAGTTTCGCTGAACAAACTTTAACAGAAGATTAATCTATTGCGAAAAGAGTTTCGCCAATAAAACTCCATTCGTAGATTTAACTGTTGCGAAAAGAACTTAGGCTATTTGCTTTCGTCTGAATTTGTGGCGAGCTGAGAAATTCCGGCGCAAGACAAGCCTATAGCCAGCATAAGAATTGCAGATTTTGTTTCAAGTTCGCCGATGATGCTGAGAACGGCAACGGCTACACCCATTGCAACTGCAACTGCTTTAAGAATCAGATTTACAAGAGATTTAATGCTTTTCATTTGAAACTCCTTATATGTACCAGCGGTATCTTTATGGTTCAACTATAAAGCCAAAATTCCTGAAACAAAATACCCAAAACCATGAGTTGCCGTTTTCTTCACCTAAGCTGCCGGTTTTTGCGTAGTAGTTTTTGTGCTACACAAAGTCTGCCGGTTTTTGCGTTACATAGGCTGTCTGTTTTTGTGAAACAAAAACAGACGCTTTTCGCCAAATAAACTTCAATGTAAGATAAAACTATTACGAAAAGAGTTTCGCCGATGAATCTTGATTTGTCGATTATCTGTTGCGAAAAGCACACCTTTTAGCGATTGCTTCATTTATGCGGCGGATTTCTTCTTCTATGTTTTTGGCAAAATCGGCGCACTTGGCGTTGTCTGAGATGAGCATGGCGTTAAGATATGGAATAAGCTTTTCGTTTATGAGCAGCGCAATCTGTCTGTTAAAGCTGGTGGCAGACGCGCCTTTGTTTACGGTTGCGTCTAAAAAGTCGATGTTGGCTTTGGTAAAATTGTCTTGCGCTGTGCGGATCAACGCGATTGATTCGGCAACGCCCTCTAAGCCCTTGATGTTCTCTGCAAGCTGCGCGGCGGCAAACTCCTCAAGCATGCTCTCAATCAAAGAAGATTTCGCCGCGTAGCTTTCCCTTGTTATTCTGCCCTTTGCGTATTTGTCAAAAATTGCCTTAAGCGGAACGGCTTGCGCCTTCCTGCTCTCAATCGGAAGCGCCGCATAGCCGTTAAGCACAGTTCCGAGCGTTTTTATAGCCTTGTTTCTTTCGCCGTCAGCCGTCTGAAGCGTAGAAAGCCTTTTGTCCTGCAGAATGGCGGTGGTAATCTTCGCCGAAAGCAGCTCAAGCTCACCGATTGCCGAACTCAAGAAAGCATCGTTCTGCGCCTCTTTGTCTGCCTTAAAAAAGCGGATAATCGCATCAGAAAGCGTGTCAATTTCAGTATTGCGGATAACATTTTTTACTTTATTCATAGCCTCTCCTGTTTTTATGAATCTTTATTAAGAATACATCAACATTCTGCAACTGGAAACTAAAAATCACCTAAAAACAGGCTTTTCAAGCATGATTTTACAAAACCTTATGATAAGATTCATAACTTTCAGTATGCGGAAGCAAATCTTATGATAAGATTCATAGCTTTCACTGTGCAGGAGCAAACCTTATCATAAGATTTGTAGCTTTCAGCGTGCGGCAACAAACCTTATCATAAGATTTATAGCTTTCACTCTGCGGCAACAAACCTTATGATAAGGTTCGTATCTTTCACTGTGCGGAAGCAAACCTTATCATAAGATTCGTAGCTTTCACTCTGCGGCAACAAACCTTATGATAAGGTTCGTATCTTTCACTGTGCGGAAGCAAACCTTATCATAAGATTCATAGCTTTCACTGTGCGTGAAAGAATCTTATGATAAGACTAGTAGCTTTCAAGATGCGTGAGCAAATCACATATAGAATTTGTGTTGGAATTAATCTAGGAGAAGATTTTTCTGGCAAAATTGAGTCAATGTCGGGCTTGACATGGGAATTTCTTTGTAATTCTAAGAGTTTTCAGTTTTAGGCTTTGCATATATTTAAATAAAAGCTACCACCATAACTCATCTTTCTGTTTTGCAAAAATATAGCCCCAATAATCTTCTGTTTCATAATTTCCATAGTGCTTCAGAAAATCAGAATCTTGATAATGCATATGTCTTCTTGCTTTTCGTTCTTCAAATGTTTCTTTTGATAATTCTTTTACTATGTTGTATATTGTATCATAATAATCAATAAAATCGTCAATTGTATTAATTGGCAAATTTAAAAAATTTGATCCTGCTATATATGCATTTATTCCCATGCTTATTATTCTTTCTTTATCTTCAATTTTCTTTGAACGATACAAAAAGGAAACATTGTATTCACCAATCAACTCGACTTCAAGTTCTTTGTTCATATCTATTGTGTCACAATAATTTGCAGAGAAAAAACCGCCATTCTTTAATGCTATTTCTACATGAAAAGTAGGTTTAAGAAAAGAACCGTAATCAGCTTTTCCGTCTTGTCTCATTTTCACAGATTCAACATTAGGATTTTCATAAAACATGTTTTCCAGTTTTTTCTGTTCTTCTTTATTTCCCGAAGCAAAACAAGCCGTAACTGTGGCAGACAATAAAATAAGGCAGATTAATACTTTTTTCATTTTGTATATCCTTTTTGGGGCAAGATTCCTAACCGAGTTTGCTTTACAAACATCGCAGTGTCAAGCACAGAAATGACATATTCAAGCGGTTTACTCAAAACCTAATACTTTTTTTTATTTCATTTTCTGGGTGTTTTTGTTCATTTCCCTCTCTCTTGTTACATTTTTTATTCAGTTTTTATAGACAGCTGACTGTCAATTAAAACCTTTTGAGCATCAATTCCTCAAGTTTTTCGCAATGCAAAAACAGGCAAAGATTGGTGCCACAGGCTGCTCCTCATCGGACAGGTTTCAACTCATTCTTCTGGAATTTCTATAAATCGATTTTCTTCACTGGTAGCACCGCTGCCTCTATATAAATTGACATAATTGTTAGCAGTATATTTTGCACATAATTTTTCAGCATTTTTATCAAGTAGCCATGGTATTGAATTCAATAGTCTACAAAATTCAATATAATTATCCAGTATTGAATTTAAATTATAATAATTTGCTCCTGTTGCTTTACAAAGATCTTTAAATTTGATTATTCCGTTTTGGCTGTTATCCTTATTATCTGCAGAGCAAAAGTAAACTTTGTTAACATGATGTATTGAGCCCCATTTTCCAAATGTCAAATCTGATTTGATCATTTTGAACGTAATTTCATGCCCATTCGTCAAAGTCAAATCCAAATCAAAACTATAAGAACATTTTGGTTCTTCACCCCTCGACTTGTAATATATTACTTTTAATAACGAATGATAATAAACTTCATAGATTTCTGCTTTTTCAACTAAAGGATGTTGCTCTATAATTTCTTCAAGTTCCTGCGGTTGTTTAATTTCTTTTTGCGATTTGCAGAAAGCAAAAGCTGAAATACATAAAAACAATAATGCAGTTATTTTCCGTTTCATTTTCATTTTGTATATCCCTTTTTTTCCAAGATTCCTGGGTGCGCAGTAGTTCTCTGCAATTGTTTTACCGCTATTTTCCAAAAAGGTCTGCATGAGTGCCTGTATCAACAAGTGTCAGCGTTAAGATTGATTCTTGCTTCAAATAAACCAAAAGCCAATCTGGGTGTATATGGCACTCGCGGAAAAGTTTCATGTTTCCTGAAAGCTGATGGTCATGGAATTTTTCTTCCAGAGGAATATCGTCTTTTAATTTGTTAATGACATCTTCAAGAAGCGTTACATCAAGTCCACGTTTTACTGCAAGCTTATAGCTTTTTTTGAACTGAGAAGTCTTTTTTATGGTGTATGTCATGCATTCAAATCCTCAAAAAGCTCTTTCGTGTCAGTATATCCTTTTACAGAAGAATCACCACTAATCTGCAAGGCTTCAAGCATTGCACTTGCGAGCTGAGGAGTTGGCTCTTGTTTTTCGTTTTCTTTCTCGTAGCGGTAAACAACATAGCTTATTATCTGAGATATTTCCTCAAGACAAGCTTCAGGAGCGGTCTTTATCTGTTCTAAAACTGTTTCGTAAGACATAATTCGTTCCTCCTTGCATTCATTATACCATGCTTAGGCTTATTCTGCCATTCTTTGCGGCGGATTAAGCAGAACAAATGCAGTTTTTGACTGTTGCACAAAGGCGCGAGGGCGGCGGAGTGTGTTTACAAGATGCCGGTTTTTGCGAAGAAAAAAGCGGCACTTTTCGCCGAACAAACTCCATTCGTAGATTAATCTGTTGCGAAAAGAACCATGCTTAAATTGATTCTGCCATTATTTGCAGCAATGACGAAAGCAGTGCTTTAAAAAGCTATGTTTTTTTGCTAAAATATGCGCATGAAAAATTTTACAAAGACTTTTATCAGGGCGGCTGCCCTTGTTATTTTTGCTTCTATCTGCACCAGCTGCATTAAGAACACAAACGCAAATACATTTATCATCGCAAACGGTACAGAAAAGCCGGTGCTCAATCCGGCTAATATCAGCACAGCGGCTGATGAGCGTGTCTACCGCGCTATTTTTGACGGGCTTGTTTCGCCAGACCCAGTTACAGGCGATGCAGTGCCGGCGCTCGCAGAGTCGTGGCAGTTTGACAAAGACACAAGACACCTTACGCTGACATTAAGACCTGCAAAATGGAGCGACGGCAAGCTGATTACGGCGCAGAATGTTGTAGATTCGTGGCTTTATCTTATGGAAAACAGCCATAACCAGGAAAACCTAAGCCTTATGGCAGAGCTGATTTCCGGCGCACAGGCTTATATGAACAAGGCTGTGCCAAAAGAAAACGTAGGCATCAAGGCTTTGAACAACCAGACTCTGCGCATAGACTTTTCGGTTCCGCGTGCAGACGCAGTTCAAATGCTTGTCAGCAGCGCGTTTGCGGTGCTTCCTATGCATGTTGTAACTGAAAAGGGCGAAAACTGGGCAGAACCTGCAAATATTGTTACAAGCGGTGCTTTTAAGGTTTCAAATTTTGCTTCAGACGGAACGCTTACGCTGCTTGCAAACAATAAATACTGGAACAAAGACTCTGTTTCACTTGCAAGAATTATTTTCTTAAAACGCGGCGCTTCGGCTGACACTTTCAAAGACTTTAAAAACGGAAAAATCTCATGGATTCCGGATATTCCGTTTGACAAAGTTAGAGAAGCGGAAAGCAGCCCGTATTTTGTAAGCTCACCAAAAACAGCGGTTCACTACTATTATCTGAACGTGAATCACAAAGCGCTGTGCAACCCAAAAGTAAGACAGGCTGTAAACCTTGCCATTGACCGCGAGGAACTTGTAAAAACTGTCTTAGACGGAAACGGCGAGCCTACAGCTTCTTTGATTGCGCCGCGCAAAGGCTGGAAAGAAGTTCAGTCTGTAGAATTTAACCCTGAAAAAGCAAAAGAGCTTCTGGCAGAAAGCGGCTTCTCAAAAAGCAAGAACACCGACGAGATTATTCTTGCCTACAACGATGAGAACCAGACTTATAAGGCTGCTGCCGAATTTATAGCAGACCAGCTTAAAAAGAACTTGAACATAGCCGTTTCGGTTCAATCTGCTGACTGGAACGACTTTGTTACAAAACGCAGGGCAAACGGCTACGACATGGCGCGCGGCGGCTGGCGCAGTTCTGTAAACGACCCCACAAGCTTTATTCTTCAGCTTGTTTCAACAGACAAAGAAAATGCCGGAAGATACAACAACCCGGTATTTGATTCACTTATTAGAACCGCCGCCAGATCTACTGACAACGCGGAACGGCTTGCGCTGCTTCATCAGGCAGAATACATTGCAGTTACTGAAGACACAGCCATTCTTCCCTTGTATTTTGAAAAATCTTATCAGCTCATTAACACTGATATGTGGCAGGGCTGGTACACAAATCCGGCGGATATTCACACACTTACAAGCATAAAACTTAAGGAGATAGAGTTCACTAAGTAAAATTTTACATATTGGAGTTTTATTATTACAAAAATCGCTATGAAATTCGTTGAAATTGACTTGCGATATTTTATAAACTGCTTATAATATTATTAGCTGTTTTTTTACAGCTACTTGATTTACAGTCACTTGATGAATGGAAATATCTAACTTAAAGGAGATAATTATGATAGAGAGAATGCAATGCGACAGCTGCGGCTATGTTTATGACGCAAACGACGGCGATCCAAAAGCAAATGTAGCCCCAGGCACAAAATGGGCAGACGTTCCAGCTGATTATAAATGTCCTCAGTGCGGCGCAGGAAAAGACAAATTCATTACTGAATAATCCTACACTTTGATGGATATTTTATCCTGATTGTATCGAATATGCATTTTCAGAAGCAGATTTATCTCTGAACCTGAAAATGCATTTTTTTTGCCCTTTTCGGGATTCAGATGCTTTAGAAAGGATTGTTCTTTAAGAGAGAGAAAACGCCGGTGTCTGCGCCGAAGGGCACAACCGAGAATGCGCTGCAAGACGGCGCTATAAGCAGCTTCTGTTCAAGACAGTGCATAAAAAATGCGCTGTAGCTTTCTTCTGTGCCTTTGTACTTAAGATAAGGCCCTATGCGGTGCCAGTACGGTGCAATTTCTTTGTCGAATAATGCCCAGTCTTCGGCAGCACGTGCCGGAAGCGCAAGGCGAAGATCGTAGACTGCCCGGCAAAGTGCCTCGCAGAGAGGCGCAGGCATGCCGTCACTTTCAGGCACTTTCTGCTGTAATGCCGCATCTCTAAAAGCAAGCACTGATGCCGGCTGCCAGCTGAAAGGCAGCACAATTTCTACACAACCAGCTTCTGCTTTTAAGGCAGGTTCGTTTTTTAGAGAATCATCTGTGCAATATAAAGCGGTTTTTTTGATTTTTGCGTGCGGCAGAGGCGGCAGATCCAAACCGTAATCAAGCCATGGAAGATAAAGCGGCGGATTGTCCGCGCGCAAACCTGCGCAGCTTAACGCCGCCTGCACTTTTGCTTTATCTGTATAAAAAGCAAAAAACGCAAATTCGCCGCAGATTGAGCGCAGTGCTTTCTCAAGCGCCTGCGGAAATTTTGAGCCGTATATACCGAAAAATCCGCGGTCAATGCTGTTTTTAAAGTACATGCGCGCCTTGCCAGCGCCCCAGCCTAAAATAGCACGGCCACCGTCAAGCCACAAATCAGTTATGCGGTTGCCGCTTTGTGTATAGAGAAAGCAGCCACGTGCGCGCTTAACCGCGCCGTAGCGTCTTGTAAGTTCTTCCAATAAATCGAAAGGCTCATTCATTACAGTTTTGCAAGCTCTTCGTTAAGAAGCTTTGTAGCTGTGGCCGGTGTGGCCTTGCCTTTAGATTTTTTCATAACCTGACCCATAAGCCAGCCCACAACATTAGACTTGCCAGACTTGTAATCTGCAATCGCCTTCGGGTTTTCGGCGATAACTTCTTTTACAAAAGCCGCAATCTCGTCGGTGTTTGTGGTGGCGGCAAGCCCCTTCTCTTTCACGATTTCAGAAGGCATCTTTGCAGTTGCAACCATTTCAGCAAAAACATCTTTTGCCTGCTTAGAAGTGATTGTGCCCGCACAGACAATGTTGACCAAATCTGCAATGTGGTCAGGCTTAATCGCAATTTCAGTTATATCCTGCTCTTTTTCGTTAAGCACGGCGAGCAGCTCTGCAAGAATCCAGTTTGCGGCTTTCTTTGGGTCTTTAGACTTTTTGGCAGCCTCTTCAAACCAAAGCACAAGATTGCGCGATGATGTCAAAGTCTGAACGTCAAAGTCTGAAAGGCCGTATTCTTTCTTGAGGCGCTGGCGCTTTGCTTCCGGCAGCTCGCCGACCTGTTTGCGCGCTTCTTCAACAAGCTCGCGCGAAACTGTGAACGGCTTGATGTCAGGTTCTGTTGTAAAGCGGTAGTCAACGAATGAGTTCTTTGTACGCTGAATGACCGTTTCGCCCTTAACTTCGTCCCAGCCCATCGTGCGCTTAAAGCCGAGCACAAATTCCTGTCTGTCGGTGTCAAATTCAGCAAGCTGGCGCTTAACTTCGTAAGTACATGCGTCGCGGATTGAGCGGAAAGAGTTCAAGTTCTTAATTTCAGAAATCGGAGTTCTGAATTCCTTGCCGTTTTCCCAAATCTTAAGGTTTATGTTTGCGTCACAGCGCATGTTTCCTTCTTCAAGGTTGCCTTCTGTAACTCTTACATAGCGCAAAATTTCCTGAATTGTCTGCATAAAAAGCGCAGCTTCTTCAGGCGCGTTCATGTCTGGCTTTGTAACAATTTCAATAAGCGGTGTGCCGCTTCGGTTATAGTCAATATAACTGTGTGCGCCCTCAAGGTGAAGGCTCTTGCCTACGTCTTCCTCAAGGTGAATGCGTTCAATGCGCACGCGTTTGTAGCTGCCGTTTTCTGGCAGATCTACATAGCCGTCTGTACAGAGCGGAACATCGTACTGCGTAATCTGATAGCCTTTTACCAAGTCAGGGTAAAAATAGTGCTTGCGGTCAAATTTGGTAAATTCTGCAATATTGCAGTTGAGCGCAAGGCCGGCAACCGCGCCAAGCTCTACATAGCCTTTGCTGATTCTCGGCATTGCTCCGGGAAGTCCAAGGCAGACAGGGCAGACTCTTGTATCAGGCATTCCGCCATAACGGTTTTCGCAGGAACAAAATGCTTTTGTTTTGGTCAACAGCTGACAGTGAATTTCGCAGCCAATAATTACTTCATATTTATCTACACTCATTTTGATAACCCCGCAACCTTTGCAATTTGAGAAGCAACTTCAGGATGTGCTTCGTGCCAGGCTTGAGCAATTTGCAGCAGGCCGGCATCTTTGAAATGTGCACCGGTAATTTGAATGCCAATCGGCAGCCCTTCTTTTGTTAAACCGGCTGGAACAGAAACAGAAGGAACGCGCGCAAGGTTTACGAAGGTCGTAAACAGGTCTGACAAATACATTGCCATAGGGTCGTCTACTTTTGCGCCAAGCTTGAATGCGCTTGTAGGGCTTGTAGGGCAAAGAATTATGTCATATTTTTTGAAGACTTCGCTTATGTCACGCTGTATGCGCGCACGGACAGTCATTGCCTTTTTGTAGCAGTCGCCTGAAAAGTTAGAAGAAAGCACATAGTTACCGATAACGATTCTGCGCTTTACTTCAGCACCGAAGCCTTCGCTGCGGGTCTTTACATAAAGCTCATCATAGCCTTCGCCCGGGTCTTTGCGCGCACCATAGCGTATGCCGTCAAAGCGGCTTAAGTTAGAAGCAGCTTCTGAAAGCGCAATAACATAATAGCAGGCAATGGCAGCATCAAGCACCGGAATCTCAACTGTTTCTACAGTTGCGCCCTGTGAGACAAACCATTTTTTGGTTTCTTCAAACCGTTCCATAATCTGGCTGTCAAGGCCGTTTGTTTCAAGAAACTGTTTTGGAATTGCTATTTTCAAGCCTTTAATCGAAGCGGCTTCGAATTTTCCGTTTTTCAAGATATCTGAACAAGGCTTTACATCTGTGTCAGCCGAAGTATCGTCGTAAAAGTCTTCGCCAGCCATTACAGCAAGCGGCAGCGCAATGTCTGCCGGTTCTTTGCCCAAAAGACCAACCTGATCCAAAGACGAACCGAATGCAACAACGCCCCAGCGGCTCAATGTACCGTAAGTTGGTTTATAACCGTAAATGCCGCAGTATGCAGCCGGCAGACGCACAGAACCACCTGTTTCAGTTCCAAGCGCAAACGGAATCTGACCGCCTGCAACAACAGCCGCAGAACCGCCCGAACTTCCGCCCGGTGTGTAGGCGCGCTTTACAGGGTTGCGGCTTGCACCGTAGCATGAATATTCTGTAGATGAACCCATTGCGAATTCGTCCATATTTGTGCGTCCGAACGGAACGGCACCGGCAGCAATCAGTCTTTGAATAACAGTTGCGTTATACGGTGAAACGTAGCTTTCAAGAATTTTACTTCCGCAAGTACAGGCTTTGCCCTGAACAGAAATATTATCTTTTACACCGAATGGAATGCCGAGAAGCGGCTTTTTCTCAAACAAAGCTTTAACAGCATCATTGCCGCTTTTTCTTGCCTCGGCGATTTCTGCATCACATGCGGCGGCTTTTGCAGCGGCATCTTCATAAAGTTCTATAAAGCCTTTTAACGGCTCTGCACTTTTATTGTCTTCTGTAACAATTTTTGTATATTCTTCAACAAGTGCTGCGCTTGTTACCTCGCCGGAAATAAGCATGTCGCGCACCTGCATCAGTGTCAGTGTACTAAAGTTCATCAATAAACTCCGTTAACAATTTAATAAGTCAATTTCAAATGGTGCGGATTAAGCACCGCCACCAAGTACTTTTGGAACACGGAAATAACCGTCCAGAAATTCTGGCGTAATCTTCTTAACGTCCTTCATCTGCAAGCCCGGCACAATTTCATCTTTGCGCAGTGCATCTGCTGTTGTTGAAGGATATGCATCATATGGATTTTCATTGTCATTATATGCTGACAATATATCAAAATACTCAACGATTTGATCTACCTGCGATTTAAGCACTTCCATATTTGTACTTTCCGGTGAAAGGCGGGAAAGATACAGCAACGCATCAAGTGTTGTTGAATCTATTTTGTGTGATTCAGAATTCATATTTTCCTCGACATTCTAAAATGAGGTCAGTGCAGACAAAAGACCGCACTATAATGTCTCATATTAGAATATTTTGATATTTGTTTCAACATAAGGGGAAAGAACTAAATTAAAGCAGCAGCTTATTCTTTTACGCGCATGAGGGAACTGGCGCAGTGTTCGGGCATGAACTGCTTCTTTGCGCCTGATTCAAAGGCGGCATAAATAACCAAATCGCCTTCAACATACATTGTCTTGCAGACTAGCCCGTAGCCGAAATCATCGTGATAAATTTTTGTGCCGGGCTTCCACTTTTCATACAATGGGTCTGTTTTGTCTTTTGCAGCGGCGGCAGCCTGCCCTGTCCCAGTGTTCAGCTTACGTTCACCGGCAAAACTGAATCTTGCAGGTTTGCGCCCGAGCACTTCTACAGACTCGCGCTTAATTTCTGCCAGAAACGGGCTTGGGCTCATAAATTCGGTGCGTCCGTAAAGGCGGCGTGAAGCTGTTGTTGTAAGATAAAGCTCGTCACGCGCGCGCGTAATGCCGACGTAAAACAGACGCCGCTCTTCTTCAAGCTCAGAATCAACTTTGTCTTCGCGCGGAAAAATTCCACTTTCAATGCCGGTGATAATAACACGGGGAAATTCAAGACCTTTGGTGTTGTGCAGCGTGATAAGCGTAACAGCATCGCTTGTGTCTTCAGCCTGCGTTACCGCGCGGTCAAGCTCGATGTGGTCAAAAAATAATGCAAGCCCTGCCCTGTTTTTTGGGTATAGAACCGCGCTGTTCGCAAGTTCCTGCATATTGGCGACACGCTGTGTTCCGGCAATTTCGTCCTGCGCAGAATGATATTCACCCAAACCAGAAACCGATATGACTTTTTCAATAAATGACGCAAGTGTCTTTTCTTTTTCAACAGGAGTATTTGAAAGCATCTGCTCTTCAATTGCTATCTGCGCCATGTCGGCAACTTCTTTTGATACAGCAACTTCGCCGTTTGCTTCTGTCTTATTCAGTTCAGCAGAAAGTTTCTGCATTATATCAACAAACGAACTGACACCTTTTTTTGCCTTTGCCGGCAATGAAAGCATTTCATCTGAACACGCATCTAAAATGCTGCCGCGCAAAATATAACGCTTTTCTGGCGACGGCTCTATTGTGCCGTAAGTTGAGCGGGCAAAATCTATAATCTTCTGCTGGCTTGAACTGCCGACACCGCGCAAAGGCTTGTTTACAACACGCGCAAAACTGATTTCATCTCTTGAGTTTAGTACAAGCGCAAGATAAGCAAGAATATCTTTGATTTCTTCTCTATCGTAAAACTTTAGTGAACCCACAACCTTGTACGGTATCTTTCGGTTCATAAATTCAGTTTCAAAGCCCAAAGACTGTGCGTTTGTTCTATAAAGCACAGCCCAGTCGCTGTAGGGGCAGCCTTTCTTATAAGCGGCTTTTATCATTTCTGCGCAAAAAGCTGTTTCTTCATCTTGATTTGAAAGAAAAACTGCTACAGGTTTTTTGCCGTCGCCGCGCTCGGCTTTTAAAGTTTTTCCAAGCCGACCTTTGTTATTGCCTATAACCTCGTCTGCAATTTTTAAGACTGGCGCAACTGAACGGTAGTTCCGTTCAAGCTTTATAAGCTCGGCACCTTTAAAGTTCTCTTGAAACGTAAGAATATTCTGAACTTCTGCGCCGCGGAAGCTGTAAATTGACTGGTCATCATCGCCGACAACACAGACGTAGGTTTCCGGCCCTACAAGCACTTTTAAAAGCTCAAACTGCGCAACATTAGAATCCTGATACTCGTCAATCATTATCACCTGAAAACGGCGGTGCATCTGTGCCGCTATTTCCGGGTTGTCCCGCAGAATACGCACTGGCAGTGCAATCAAGTCGCCGAAATCCACGTTTCCGGTTTCATGCAGTCTGTCTTCATATTTCTGGTAATAATCTGCAAAATTAGGGTCTTCATCAATTTCAGAAAGGTCGCTGTCTGGCAGCAGGCAATAGTCTTTTGCACGAGAAATAAGGTGCGTATAATGCGCACACTGATTGTGGGTTAATTCCGGCGCAGCTTTGCTTAATAGCGTAAGCATGTCTGTATCGTCATAAACTGTAAAATTGGGGGCAAGCCCTGCATATTCGGCATAAATGCGCAAAAACCATGAGCCAAAAGAATGGAAAGTTCTGATTTGGGCAAACTGCGCCAGCTCATTCAGACGGCAGGCACGCTCGCGCATTTCGTTTGCGGCTTTTTTGGTAAAAGTTACAGCCAGAATTGAACGCGGATCTGCGCCATGCTCTATAAGCCATGCAATTTTGGTTGTTATAACACGGGTTTTACCTGAACCTGCACCTGCCAGAATCAGCAGAGGAGCACCTTCGTGCATAACAGCCTGGCATTGTTCAGGATTCAGAAATTGTAAATAATTATCTTCTTGCATTAATTCTTGCTATTCTTTCTGATTTTGGCTTTGCAGGCTGCTTTCTTTTTCTGCTCATCATAAGCTGGTTCTGTACATGCAGCAAAATTTCAGCAGGAGCAATCGGCTTTAAAATATAATCGTTTGCGCCTGATTTTATAATCTGGGATACAATATCCTCTTTTTCTACGCCTGTCAGGAAAATAACCGGAACATCTTTTTTGCCCGGAATTTTCCGCATTTCGTCATAAACCTGAAAACCGGAAACTTCTGGCATATTTATATCTAAAATTACAAGATCAACATCGTTTTCTGATAAAAATTTTAAAGCAGCCTTTCCAGAATTCAATGTTACAACTCGATAATTAGCCTTCAATGAAGACATAACATGAACATTCATTACTGAATCATCATCTACAGTTAAAATAACAGGTACTTTTTCTGATTGCTCCATTTTTTATCTCCCAAAACTTTTTATGTTCTCATAAACCTTATTAAAACATTTTACACATAAATTCAAGAGAGTCACGCCGAATATTAATCAGCGCTTCTCTAAAGCATGAACCCTTCTATGTCAACACCGCGCACAGAACTGATTCTGACCGGTATTCTTGCACCTGCAGAAATTTGCGCAACCTGCTTTGGATTAGTAACATCATACGAAATAACTGCCGCGCCATCAACTTCCGGCGCCTGAAACCATGCGCGCCCGATTACAAAGCCGGTCTCCTCACCTTCTTTGAAAGGCACAATCTCTTCTATAAGAACATCACATGTTTCGTTGCAATGGCGCGCAAGCCTTTTCTCTGTTATAGCCTGCTGCGCTTCTGTCAGTTTTTCGCACCGCTTTTTTGCAACACGCTGAGAAGCACGTTTTTCCTTAAATTTTTCGGCAGGTGTGCCTTCTTCAGGGCTGTAAGCAAAGCAGCCCGACCAGTCAGGTTCAATATCCTTTAAGAAAACAAGTGTTTTCTCAAATTTGGCTTCATCTTCACCCGGAAAGCCTGTCAGAAATGTTGTGCGTAAAACCGCCTGCGGCAGCTCTTTTCTGATTTCTTTTACAAGTGCCTTGTAGGTTTCAGCATTGCCGTGACGGTTCATGCTTAGAATTATGTCATTATCGCCAGACTGAAATGGAATATCAAAATATGGAAGGATTCTTGAATCTTTTTTAATTGCCGCCAGCAACTCTTTTGGAAAATTGTCAGGGTGAATATACAAAAGCCTTAACCAGAAATTGCCTTTAAGTGCGCTTATTTCCGTCAGTAGTTTCACAAGCTGGCTTGATGAAGCATCACTGTTTTCAAAGTCTTTGCCGTAAGACGCCAAATCCTGACCTATCAGATTAATCTCAAAAATTCCGCGCAGCAGAAGTGTGCTTATTTCAGCAACAATCTCGTTTATTGGCCGGCTCCGCAGATTGCCGCGTATAAGCGGAATGGCGCAGAAAGAGCAGCGGTTGTTGCAGCCTTCTGTGATTTTTACAAATGCGCTGCCGGCAAAAGACAAAAACTCAGGGCGTTCTCCGGCACAAACGCCGTTTTGTGGTGATTTTATGTTCGGCTTTTTGCCCTGTTCCAGCTCTTGCACAGCTTTGCGCACAAGCGAAATATCGCCGTTGCCCAATAAGCCGTCAATCTCTTCAAAAGAATCAGCAAATTCTTTCTGGTATCTTTCGGCAAGACAGCCTGCAAGCAATATTTTTGCTTTTGGGTACATGGCGCGGGCTTGAATAACTGAATTAATTGATTCTGCTTTAGCTGATTCTATAAATCCGCAGGAATTAACAATAATCAAAGAAGCTTTTTCCGGCTCGTCAGTGCGAATCCAGCCGTCTTCAGCGAGGTAACCTATAATTAATTCACCATCTACTTGATTCTTTGCACATCCATGCTGATCAAGAAAAAACAGCTTGTTATTCAACTTCCATAACCACCAATTTAAATCGACCGTCTTCGTCTTTTATCCATTTAACATCTTCTACCAAAACCTGTCCCGGACGTCCGATGTCCAGATCTACAACACGACCGCCGCCAACAATCTGCATTTTTACAGCATTGGCATTCGACATCCATAAACGGAAGCCGTTGTTTGCATTAATGCTTACAGTCTGGTTTGAAGTATAGAAATCTTCTACAACATCTTTGCGGTCAATCTGATAACGGAACAAACATTGGTTTCTGAAATTTGCGTTTAATGTTACAGGATAAGCAGTTGCCGATTCAAAAACGATGGTTCTCTTAATTCCTGCTTCTGTTGTTTCAGAAACAAGCTCATTTGGAGCAAATTCTTCTTCTTGGTTTGCTTCAACAGGAGCAACAACAGCAAGCTCTTCTTCAGGAATAATTCTGACAACCTGAATTTCTGCACCACGGGTTGAATCTGTTTTTGAAATATCAGAAAGATAAACCGAAATTTCTGCACCCGGCTGACCATCCAAATCAATTTCTGATTCTTCACCAAGTTCAACAACCTGAGAACCGAACGGTGTATCCAGTGTGAGCATTCCGATAGTATCTGCTACTTTTAAAGTTACTACTTCATTTTCAAAAGCTACTTCAATCTGATCATCTTGATAAACACGTTTCTGCATTGGAACATTTCCAAGCTGATAGACACTGTGCTGGGGAGCAGCCGAGATAACGTTTTCGCGTTTTTCATCTTTTTTTGAGTTGAGGCGTATAATAAGGAAAGCAGCCAGCGAAATAATTGCAACACCAACTACAGCGCCGACAACCGCATAAACAGGAACTTTCTTTTTTGGTGCAAGCAGTAGCTCTAAAGGCGCAGGCTCAATCTGCGTTTTGACTGCCTTGTACATTGTAACCAGCTCTTCTGAGTCAAGATTCAAATATTCAGCATAATTCTTCAAAAAGCCAATCAAATATGTATCACATGGAAAAGAGGAAATCAGCTCTTTTTCAAGTGCGTCAAGATATGAAGCAGTAATGTTAGTTTCTAGAGAAGCTCTTTCCAAATCAATTCCGCGGGCTTCCCGTGCCTGTCTTAGCGTAGCACCAAAACTTTCCATAATAAAAAAATCCTTTGAGCTGGAATCTTATTCTCAACTCGTTATCTATAAACAACTTAATAAAAGCTTTTTATTAAGTCTAAAATTTTCAAATAAAGCCGGCAATCCGGAAATTTTCCGAATTTTGTGTTTTATTCCGCATACAAAAAGTTGTCATAATTGTTTGCAGAAGAAGGCGGATCATAAATAAAGCGTGTATCTGGAATGCCTTTGTTCAGCGCGTAATTCTTAAAATCAAAGATGAAAGTTTCGCCTGATTTTGCGTAGCCTTCAACTCTGCGGATAAGCTTTGTCTCTGGGTTTATAGACAGGCGGATTCTGCGGTAGCCTTCAGACGAAGTTTTTGGCACAAGAATCAGTTTTACAACTTTTTCTGAAGAACCTTCTTCGAGCGGCTCTGCGTTCTGACCTGTTTCATAAGAAATTGAATAGTAGCGGCGCATAAGCGACAAACCTTCTGGAGTTGCAATGCCAGCACCAGAAGATCTTCCCGAACCTGAGACAGTCTGTGTCATTATAGCGCGTGTTCTAGGCACATAAATTGTAAGAGTTTCAGCATTAAAGCAGATTACCTGAGTGTCAGGGTTTGAAAAATCAAAACGGAGCAGATTGGGGCGTTTAAAAGAAACTTTTGCAGAAGAAACAGATTTTGAATCAGTGATAGTTACGTTGGCTTCAAAATCTTTAATCGTTCCATAAAATTCATTTATAGACTGAAAAAAATCACCGGCTGTCATAATCTGTGCAGACAGAAAAACAGCAGTTAAAACAAAAATACAACCAAATGAAATAATTTTTTTCATATAAAAAGCACCCCTCTTTGCAGCCGAAAAATGCAGCCGCGCAGAAAAACTTTTTTCAGTACAGCAATTTGAAAAGCAGACAAAATGCCCATTCTGAAATAATCTTAAAGTCCTACTATAGTAAAGCAGAAACCGCTTTGTCAGTCAAGGAGAAATTTCTTATTAAATTCTCACAGGGCGAAAACTTACCGGCTTTGCCGACAGCGCTATATTTGTAGAACAATCCCAATCGCAACCCCCTGAATATTGACAAATCGCAGGCAGGATACTAACATACTAGTACACTATTCATTTGGAGTTTTTATGCTTACATTAACTCGTGCTGCACTGAACGACGCAGCAGCTTGGCAAAAAGCGGACACAACTCTTCCACAGTTTGACATTGAACTTATGAAAGCAAAGACAGCGGAAGCACCAGAATGGATTCATTTTGGCGCAGGAAACATTTTCCGCGGATTCATAGCACCGCTGCAGCAAAAGCTCTTAAACCAAAACCTTGCTTCTACAGGAATTATTGCAGCCGACACCTTTGACGTTGAAATAATCGAAAAAATCTACAAACCTTTTGATAATCTTGCCCTGCTCGTCACAATGTGTGCCGACGGAAGCCTTGAAAAAAGCCTAATAGCTTCTACAGCAGAAGCTTATCAGGCAACAGCGCAGAATAAAGCGCATTGGGAACGGTTAAAAGCAATTTTTGCCTCACCTTCCCTCAAAATGGTAAGCTTTACAATCACAGAGAAAGGCTATGCCCTGCGCGGCATGAACGGCGATTTTCTGCCGGTTGTCCAGAAAGATTTTGCAGAAGGTCCTTCAGCACCGGTTCACGCAATGAGCATTATCACAGCGCTTATGCTTGAACGCTTTAAAGCCGGTGCCAAACCTGTTGCGCTTGTAAGCATGGACAACTGTTCGCAGAACGGCGCAAAACTTCAGAGCGCGATTCTAGAAACAGCTGAAACCTGGCTGAAAAACGGTTTTGTTCCAAAAGAATTTGTTGCATATATCAGCGATGCGTCTAAAGTTTCATTTCCTTGGACAATGATTGACAAGATAACACCGCGCCCTGCCAAAAACGTGCAAGAACAGCTTGAAAAAGACGGCATATGCAATATTGCGCCGATTACAACCTCAAAGGGTACTTTTATTGCGCCGTTTGTAAATGCCGAAAAGCCGCAGTACCTTGTTATAGAAGACAATTTTCCAGCCGGACGTCCGGCATTTGAAAACCTCAAAGATTCAGGTGTATTTTTGACAGACAGAGCTTCTGTAAGCAAAAGCGAGCGCATGAAAGTTACAGCCTGCCTGAACCCGCTGCACACAGCACTTGCGGTTTACGGCTGCCTTTTAGGTTATACTTCCATTGCAGAAGAAATGCGGAACCCGCTGCTTGTTTCTTTAATAAAACAGATTGGCTATAAAGAAGGTCTGCCGGTTGTAGAAGACCCGAAAATTTTAAGCCCAAAAGCTTTTATTGACGAAGTAATCAACGAGCGCCTTGTAAATCCAAATATTCCAGATACACCGCAGCGGATTGCGACAGACACTTCGCAGAAAATTCCTGTACGCTTCGGTGAAACAATCAAAGCTTATATTCAGCAGAAAAAAGATCTTGCTGTCTTAAAAGGAATTCCGCTTGCCATTGCAGGCTGGCTCCGCTATCTTCTGGCAGTAGACTCAAAAGGCAAGAGCTTTGAACCTTCTAGTGATCCAATGCTTAAAGAAATGCAGGAAAAACTGAAAAACGTAAAACTTGGTGACAGAACAACAGTCAAAGGCGTTCTTGAGCCGATTCTTGCCAATGAAACTTTGTTCGCTACAGACTTAACAAAGACACCGCTTGCAGCAAAAATCACAGCTATTTTTGAAGACTTAGTCGCTGACGCTTCTGCGGTTGAAGCTGTATTGCAGAAATACTTAAATTAGGAGAAACGCAAATGGAAATGACATTCAGATGGTTCGGCAGCAAATACGACTCAATTACACTCGAACAGATCCGTCAGATTCCCGGAGTACGCGGTGTAATCACAACACTTTACGGAAGCAAACCCGGTGAAGCATGGGCTCAAGAAGAAGTAAACGCTCTTAAAGCAGAAGTTGAGCAGGCAGGTTTGAAAATTTCCGGCATTGAAAGCGTAAACATTCACGACGACATAAAAACAGGCGCAGCTTCACGCGACAAATATATAGAAAACTATATTAAAACACTTGAAGTTCTCGGAAAAGCCGGAATTCACATGGTCTGCTACAACTTTATGCCGGTATTTGACTGGACTCGCAGCAATCTTGCCAAGCCGCGCAAAGACGGCTCAACAGTTCTTGCCTACGACCAGTCTGTTATCGATCAAATTGATCCTGAAGCGATGTTCGCCTCGCTTGACGCAAAATCAAACGGCTTTGTTCTGCCGGGCTGGGAGCCGGAACGCATGGCTCACATTAAAGAGCTTTTTGAAGCGTACAAGCCGGTAACAAAAGAAAAGCTCTTTGACAATCTGGTTTATTTCTTGAAGGCAATTATGCCGGTATGCGATAAATATGACATAAACATGGCAATTCACCCGGACGACCCGGCATGGCCTGTTTTCAACCTGCCGCGCATAATTACAAACGAAGAACAGATTGTGAAAATGCTTAAGGCTGTTGACAACAAGCACAACGGGCTCACTTTCTGCACAGGTTCTTTGGGCACAAACCCTAAAAACGATTTATGCGGAATAATCCGCGCGGCAAAAGGGCGCATACACTTTGCCCATGTGAGAAACCTCTATCATGAAGCACCCGGAAAATTTGAAGAAGCCGCACACCTTTCTGCTGACGGCTCATTCGATATGTATGCTATAATGAAGACACTGCACGACACAGGCTTTGACGGCATTATAAGACCAGACCACGGACGCACAATCTGGGGAGAAGTTTCAATGCCGGGCTACGGTCTTTACGACAGGGCGCTTGGTGCGGCTTATCTTAACGGTCTTTGGGAAGCCATTGAAAAAAGTTAAAAAGTGCTGAATAATTCGATTTATACGAAACAGCAGAAAGCTGCCGGTTTATACATTAGTTATTAACCGGCACTTCACCACCAGCTGATAAATTGGAGCAATAATGGAAGTAGAAACAAATTTGGTTGTTCTTGAACGTGAACGGTATGAATCAACACGCGATTATGCAATCCGTTGTTTGTCTTATAACATTGTCAACCTCCACCTGAAACCGGGACAACTGGTAAGTGAATCTATCATCAGTGAACAGCTGGAACTTAGCCGGACACCTGTACGCGAAGCCTTTTTTGACCTTTCAAAGTCAGGCTTATTAAAAATTATGCCTCAGCGCGGCACAAGAGTTTCTCACATAGACTTGGATTTAGTAGAAGAAGCCCGATTTGCACGCTGGGCTATAGAGCGCAGCATTGTACAGCAGCTTTCACAGACACGCACTGACTATGATATTGTTGAACTTCGCAATAACATTGAGCAGCAGAGAATGTGCATAGAAAACAATGATGCAGCCCAGCTTCTTGAAATTGACAACACCTTCCATAAACTGCTGTTCAGATTCTGCCAAAAGGAATCGGTCTACAATTTCTTAAAACGGCTACGGGTTCATTTTGACAGAGTGCGCAAGCTCAATATTGAACGCATGGACATGGACAGGCTGGTTAATGACCACACCGAACTGACAGACGCAATAGAAGCTAAAGACGAAGCAAAATCACTTGAAGTAATCGACAGACACCTTACAAGGGTTATCGATGACATTCACTATCTTAAGCTTCAATATCCAGATTATTTTGTA
>CAMJMF010000013.1 GCA_946406925.1 uncultured Spirochaetales bacterium
AACGCAAGCTGAGACAAAATCTTAAGATGAGTTTTTGTATTGCTTGTTAAAAGAATAAAGAACACATATACAGGGCGCATATCAGGCGGATTCATCATTACAGGCTTATCCAGGAAACAAATAACAAGACGCTGGTCTTCGGCATCCGTCAGAAGCGGATAACGCGGGTGCGGAATTGCGATTCCGTTGCCCACAGCGGTGCTCATCAGTTCTTCGCGCTGACACAATTCTTCGTAGAGTTTATCTTTACTTATTGTTTTAGGCAGATCAAGCTTTTCAAGGATATTCTTAAAAACAATTTCAGGACGTTCGCCTTTAACATTAAAAAAGACACCGCCATTTTTTATGAGAGCTTCAATAGACATAATTTCTGTAGATTCACTCATGTTTTCCGTCTTCCTTCCTGATTATAGTAAATTTTTCCTTTTCCTGTATATTTATCGATTGTTCAAGTTCCTTTGACAAGTCGTCAAAACTAAATTCCATTCCTTCAAGGGAAAGGTATAAGCTTGTAATATCTTTTGAAGAAATAGAGGCATTCGGCATGATAGACTCAAGCATTCTGCCCAAATGCGTAAAAAGTTGAGACAAAACGACTAAAGGCTGCTGCGGCATTGCTTCAGGCGAAACATCATTCTGCCCCATTGAATAAACAAAGTTTATCATTCTGGCATAAAATTTAAGAATCTTTGCCCGAAGCTGACCTTTTTCATAGTCAGCAAACCAACGGTAGTCGCGCTGTAGTATAGCACGTCTTTTTTCTAAGTGCAAGAAACAAAAAATCATGTCTTTTGAAGGCAGATCACACATGCCTTCAGGCAGAAGCCGCGATATAATCTGCTCAGAATTTTTCTCTTTTTTATACAGCGAATCATAAATGAAGGAATCTAAAAATGTTTCGGTGAGCGGCACTCCGATTGACAAAAACAGCTTGCTCACACCGTCGAATTCTTCGGTTTCATCTGAATCCTGATCGCTCTCATTATGAAGATTCATAACTGAAATTGTCTCACCGGTGCGCCATAACCTTGTTTCTACACCGAATTCCGCAGTTTCAATCACTTCTGACTTCTTGATATATTCTTCAACTGAGCCGGGGTAGCGCACGAACAGGTCTTTTCCAGAAAGAACATAGGCAAAAGCAATCTGCTCATCTATTGAACTGCACACGCCGAACACGTTGAACGACTGCAGCAAATTTTTTTCGAAAGTTTCAAACCATTTAGTGCGGCTTTCTTCTGCTTCATTTACTTCAAACGGCGTTTCTCTGGTGTCTTTCTGAACTACAATGGAAAAAGTACCTGTTCTCCAGTTTTCAAGCCGGATCTTAAGTCTGTCACCGCTTTTAAAGTCGTTCTTCTCATAAATTGCTGTCATGTCCAGAACAGTAGACTTCATCTTTCCGGGCAATTCGTAGTCACAGCTTGTAATGTCAAAATCTTTGTTTGCAGGGTCTAAAGCCAGATATTGCGGAACAAATTCCTCACCATGAAGGTAATAATACTCAAACAAGTCATTCGTCTGCATTTCCACAATCTTATAAGGAACGCTGCTTTTATTGTAGAAAAACTTGTAATCGCATGGAAGAACATCCGGGTTGCCGAAAGGTATGCACCTGTGGCCGACAACAAGAATTTTATTCGTTATTTCGTATCTGGTCGGAAGAATTGAAAAAGTTTTTCCAGTGAACATTCCTATTCTAGAAGCAAAGGCATTGTGACCAACAGACAATATGGCAGGATTAGTTTCAAACCAGCTTAAAGCATAATTAATATCGCATTCTTTTTTGATGCCTAAATAATCAGCAATCTGAAAAAAATCAAAGGGGAATTCTATATTTTCAACAAAGGTATTCAACAATACCTCTAAACCCTGTTTCATATAAACAATCATACCCGAAGAGAAAGAAAAAAGCAAAGCGTGTCTGCATTCGGCATAATTCAACTGCACGGTGTAGTTATTTTTGTAACAAATCTCCAATGTATCCAAAAACGCGTTGATTTATAAATGCTCATATTGTATTATATAGAAACCTAAGGAGATTTACCGATGAAGAAAATTCTTATCACTTTAGTTGGACTTTTTGTTTGCGTTGCAGCTATCTACGCAGAAAATATCAAATTCAAAGTTGCCGGCCCTGAAGGCAGCTATAACCAGGTTCGTATTATGAATGAATCGGATTACGATGAATTTGACGGCAAAGTATACCGGCTTACAGAACAGGACGGAACCTTTGTTATAAAAGAAACACTGGGCGTTTTTCATATAAAATATCAGCATGACACAGACTCAGTTTCTGCAAAAGTATTGCGCGGAGAATGGCTTGGTGTTTCGTTTGCCGGCAGTGACAAAATAGTTCCTTTCCGCATTGATTACATGGATTTGCCATTTTTTGATGTTATTCAGGTCTACTTATTGAGCGAAGAAGAACATGCTATGGAAATAAAGAAAGCTGAAGATTCCTATGATTTTGACCAAAGCGAAGTAGGTCAGGAATTCTAAGTTTCGCATTAGACTTATCAAAAATTTAAGTTTGTTCAGCGAAACGTTGTAGTTTCCGCTTCGCGAAAACTACGAGGATTTACCTTTTAGACTAAATTTATATAATTAGTCTTATCATGCAAACTCACTAATTTGCACAAAGCGCAAATTGGTAAGACTTTTTGAAAATAACATTAAAAACACTGTCTTTGTGGCGAACCTAAATTGTGGTTCGCCTTTTTTTGTCCTCCCGCACAAAATTGCGCACATTCGCTTTTGTACAGCCCCCCCCCAAAAAAAAAGTCCACATGCGATTAGTCCCCACGAATTGATTTGTGCAACAAAATCAATTCGGGACGGTTTACAGGTTTTTCTAAAATTGTAGATTAGTCCCATTCCTCCAATCCCCCCGAATTGATTTGCCAACAAATCAATTCTGGGCGTTTTGCGGGTTAATCCTATACTGTAGATTAATCCCATTTCCTCCAATCCCTCCGAATTGATTTGTAAAACAAATCAATTCGGAGCGTTTTGCGGGTCAATCTAATATCGTAGATTTACCCCAAGGCAAAACATCTTGACCTATGCTAGTTTACTTTATAAAATCACATTATGGAAACTCAAAAAAAGACGATACCTCTCAGAAAAGAAATTCCTGAATCTGATAAATGGGATTTAACAACTTTATTTAAAACAGATGAAGACTGGGAAAAAGCTTTGCAGCAAATTTCAAAAGATGCCGCCGAGCTTGAAACATATAAAGGCAGACTTGGAGAAAGTGCAGAGACACTTCTTGCCGCTCTGAAAATTTTTGAGAAAGCACAGCAGAATGATGAACTCGTCGGCAATTATGCGTTCCTTCTTACAGCAGGTGACGCCGGCGACAGCGCAAGCCAGGAGAAATTCGGCCGTTACATGATGGCTACAACAGAAGCAGGCGCAAAATTAAGCTGGTGCGAGCCTGAACTTCTGTCTATTCCGCAGGAAACAATTGAAAAGTGGATTGAGCGCGAAGATTTTAAGAACTATAAGATTTATCTACAGAAAGAATTACGTAACAAGCCTTATATATTAAGCGAAAAAGAAGAACGCCTCATGGTTTTGCACACAGAACCTAATGACACAGCGCACAAAGCTTTTTCAATGCTTACAAACGTTGACCTTGATTACGGCTCAATAAACGGAGAACCGCTTACACAAACAACATGGTCAAAGTTTATGGAAGATTCTGACCGAAATATCCGCAAAGACGCATATAATCAGTTCTATAACACTTTTGATAAACATAAAAACACACTGGCAGCGTTATATGCAGGCAGCGTCAACGTTGATGTATGCAAAGCAAGAGCACGCGGCTTCAAAAGTTCCATTGAAAAGGCACTTTTCCCAGACAAGGTTCCGCTTTCAGTTTATGAAAACCTTGTTTCAACCGTCCGCTCAAATTTCAAGCCCCTGCACCGCTATTATCAGCTTAGAAGAAAAATCCTGAAACTTGATTCACCAAACGAACTCAGACACTACGATGTTTACGTGCCGCTTGTGCCGGACGTGAAAAAAACAACATCTTTTGATGAAGCTGTAGAAATTATAAGAGATGCGCTTGCACCGCTTGGAACAGAATACACAGACACACTTTGCACAGGCTTAAAAAGCGGCTGGGTTGACCGCTACGAAAACCAGGGCAAACGCTCAGGCGCATTTTCTTCAGGTGCATACACAGGTTATCCGTATATTCTTACAAATTACAAAGACGATGTTCTCCGCGATGTTTTCACACTCGCGCATGAAGGCGGACATTCGATGCATTCATATTATTCAGCAAAATCGAATCCGTTTCTTCAATATAATTACACAATTTTTGAAGCTGAAGTTGCCTCAACATTCAACGAAGAATTGCTGTTCCGCTATCTCTTAAAAAATGAAAAAGACCCAAAAACTAGAGCTTATCTTGTTTCTACACGTACAGCAGACATTCTTGCAACGCTCTACAGACAGACAATGTTTGCAGAATTTGAAAAAAAGACGCATGAACTTGTTGAAAGCGGAACGCCTCTTTCTGTTGAAGTTCTCAGAAGCGAATACCGCAAGCTGCTTGTTGATTATTTCGGACCGGAAATGGTCTTTGAAGAAACCAGCGACCTTGAAGGCTTGCGGATTCCGCACTTTTACAGCGCCTTCTATGTCTATAAATATGCAACCGGCATTTCTGCTGCACTTGCGCTGGCAGAAAAAGTTACCGCCGGCGGAAAAACTGAAAAAGAGGATTATTTCAAATTCCTTTGTTCCGGAGGTTCACGTTATCCGATAGAATCATTAAAGCTTGCAGGCGTTGACATGGCAAGTCAGGAACCTGTTCAAGCAGCAATAAATGTATTTGCCCGTCTGGTAGACGAGCTTGAAGCGCTAGTTTAACGCTATGCAGGTCAACTGCAATATCCTGCAGCAATAACAATTTCATGTTATAGTTGCTTTTATAAAATAATGTAGTATACTTAAACTATGTCAGAATTAGAAGATTTTATAAAACATCCTAAAACTGATGCGCACAACCACCTTAACCTGGGTATGCGCTATGATTCCTATGTATCATGGGCTCGTTTTTATATTCCAAACTTTCCGCGAGTTATGAACGGACTTGCAGAAATGCACGAAGTTATTTCTACATTTACACGTCCACGTTGTTCAACTGCTGAAGATGTAAGAGATGTAATCAGCCTTGCAGTTGAAGATGCAATTGCTGATTCAGTTACTGTCCTTGAGGGCAGCATTGATTTGCAGTTTGTAGGTCATTATAACGAAGATTATGATGCATTTCTTGGAATGGTTTCAAATCTTGTTGAAAAATACAAAGACAAGATTATATTCCGCCCGGAACTTGGAATTGGAAAAACTTTTGACGACGCAAAAGTCCAGAAGTGGGTTCCAATACTGATGAAAAGCGGTGTCTTCAAGAGCGTAGACTTGTACGGTCCAGAAACCTTTGAAGACTTAGACCGCTTTAAACCTTTGTATGAGCTTGCCGCAAAACTCGGCATAAAGCGCAAAGCACATGTCGGCGAATTCTCTGACGCAGCTTCTGTTAAGAAATTTGTAGAGTTCTTCAATCTTGAAGAAGTTCAGCATGGAATTGGCGCCGCACAAGATGATAAAGTTCTTCAATTTTTAGCTGACAAAAAAATAAGATGTAATGTAACACCAGAAAGCAACATTCTTCTTTCTGCTGTAAAAAAACTGGAAGAACACCCGATTAAAAAGATGTTCGAAGCCGGTGTTCGCCTTTCAATAGGCACAGATGACCTGCTCTTCTTTAACCGTTCTGTAAGCGAAGAGTGTTTAGACCTTGAAAATGCCGGTGTTCTTACAAAAGAACAAATCTTTAAGATTCTTGACGATTTTGAAAAATAAACTTGTTTATAGAAAAGGCTGCCCTTTTGAAGTTGCATAACTTAAAGGACAGCCTTTTTTGTTTTTAAAGCCTGTTCGTTCAACAAACCTGCTGATTAAGCTTTTAATTCTTTCAAAATTGAAACGACCGCGTCTTTCTCAGGCTCAATTACCTTTTCAGGCTCTATCTTTTTAAGCACAGACGCAATGTGGTTTGGCATAGCAGGCTCTTCGCCGCACATCTGTCTTATGCTGTCTGCTGAAAAAGCCGGATGATCTCTTGAAATAAGCACAACTACACCGCCGTCTTCTTCTATCATTTCAGTGCGCTTTACCGCTGCCGCATAAGCATCTGCTGTCTGCGGAGAAACCTTAATGTTATAATCTTTAAAAAGCTTCTGTGCGGCTGCTTTCTGGTCATCTTTTGAAACTTCAGCCGGAAAAACAAGACCGCGCATTACAGCAGGGCTTGTCTCAAACAGAGATTCTAGCCGCTCAAGATTTGACGGCACAGCAGGATTTGCAGGACCGCGCTTTGAAAGCGGAATGCTTGCATCTGTCAACTCGCACATATTTGCAGGATTTACACGCAGAGAAGCCGTACAATCTGTAATAAAGCCGTTGACTGGCAGCGAGAATTTCCAGCTGTAAAGCCCTGCAATCAAGTTTCCGTAATTGCTTGAAGAAAGCGCATAAAAAATATCGCTGCAGACGCGGTTCTTAAGCCGTGTAAACGCAAAAGTATAAAAGAAGGTCTGCGGCAGCAAACGCCCGATATTCGAAGTATTGGCAAGCGTAAGCCCGTACTTTTCAACCAAAGAACGGTCGTTATAAATCTGCCGTACAAGCTCAATGCAATTGTCTATAGAACCGTTAACCTCTACCGGATAAATATTTCCGCCGTTCCACACAAAAGTTTCAGGCGAAAGCCCGCGCATTGAGCCTTTTGGATAAAGCAGAACAGCTTTCAGATGCTTTTTATTCTTAAAAGCCTGTGCAATACTCGCACCGGTTTCGCCGGTTGTATCTGTTATGACAACAGCTTCTGTCTCTTTCATTATGCAGATATGCTCAAGACAAGACGCCAGATAAGAAATGCCAAAATCTTTATGAGAACCTGTAGGACCATGATACAGTTCAAGGTGATAAAGCCGATCGTCAAGCTGGTTCAGTACCGGTTCAAACGGAAAAGCGTTTGTAGCTATAGCTTCTGAAATAATCGGGCTGAATTCTTCTTTTATAAGAGCAGACGTAAGAGAGCCGGCAATTGACGTAAAAGAAGTATTCTCGTTCATGTACAAAATCCATGAACTTAAATTTTCTTCGTAAGCAGGTGTGTATAAACCGCCGTCAGAAGGTATGCAGTCTAAGACTGCCTTTGAAAATGAAACTTTTTTATCTGGATTTCTAGTACTTACAAATTGCATAATTTCCTCCCGTAAGGTGCAAGCAGGAACCCATATCCGAAGTTTTAACAATACTAACAGAGTTTTTCAATTTTGTCTTTAATAATACATTAGGAAACCTCTAAAAACTTCAGTTTTTAGAGGTAACTTTGAAAATGCGATGTTGTAAATCGCGCCATTTTAGCGATTTACAACTCGGCGGCAATCTCTAAAAAGTCACAGCAGTGGCTTTTTAGAGTTGCCATTATTATAATACCAATTTTCATTTGGCGGAACATTAAAGAGTTTCTTTAGTTCTGCGCGTATTTTTCAATGAATTTGTACGGACGGTAGGTCATTTTTGACTGGCGCAGGCCTTCGTCGCCTAAATCCTGTTCGCGGTTGATGAACTGAATTTTTTCGTCTAGCTTTACTGCCAGTATCTGATTTAAATATTGATAGATTCCTTTATAGGTTTCGATGCCTTTCTCAAAGTGTGTGCAGAAAGTTACGCCGTCACTTAGCGTTTCGCCTAAAGCAAAGCCTGCCGGTTCAGTGCCCACATAGACGACAACGCCAAAAAACGGAGCTTCACCAATCAGACTTAGAGCGGCCTTTGCTGTTTCATAATCAGACTGAATATCAAGGTGATTTTTCTGCCATCTTTCTAGAATTTCTGAAGCATCGCGCACATTCTGTTCTGTTAAAAGCTCAACTTTCGGCGCATAATTCTTTATAAACGAATTGACGTGATTCTTTTTTTTGTGAAGTGCCTTGCCTTTAAGCTCGGCAAGTTCCGTTTTAAGATAGACATAATCAGCATTGTCACGGTCAGTTGAAAAAGACGGCGCCATCTCAGGCTGCTGCAACAAAAATGCCTTCATAATTGATTCGCCGACAAGAACTGCAGAATATCCGTCTTTTCTAAGCATTTCTATTTCATCAGTTGGCGGCATATTATTTAATGGAACAAAAAAATTGACGTTGTTTTTTTTGCGGAGAAGGATAACGGCACCTGCTTTTGTTTTGGTCAGCCGGTAATCATATTTTTTTGCATGAATAAGCAGACTGTAAAAGGTCAATTCTGAAATTCCGTCTTTCAAATTCAGCAAAAGCGGTTCAACCGAATTTTTAATATCCTTTGAAAAAACTACAGATTCAGGATATTCAGGAATTTTGTTCATGCGCAAAGATTAATGATTTGAAGCAAAAATGTCAAACAACATAGTAATTTTACTACGATAAGAAAAAACTATATAAGACAATTACTTTTTCTTTATATCAAGTTTTCTGTAAACAAAAAAATGAACTATAAAAAGAGGGGAGAAACAAACATAGCCCAAAGTAGAAGTTGTTTTATCACTTTCTGGTATTATGTTATAAAATACGAAAATTATGCTTATTAACAATGCTCCGTAAAGTACAAACAAAGTCATATTGTCTACATATTTGTTACGCACAATTTTATAATTTAAGAAGCAATTTCCAAGTGCAAGTACTGAAGTTATAATAAGACCTTCAAAATATTTTTTAGTAAAGCCATTAAAAAAACAGAAAATCACATTTAGAATAATAACAAATAATGTTATCCAAATTATGTTTCTTTTACAAATATCAAACATTTTAACCTCGCAGAAACTGAATAAAAATCAGTTATAAGCATCATCTTTATTTCTTTTCATATTGGGAATTATCAAAAATTTATAGCAAATATAAATTAAATATATCGCTATATAATTTAGACTTATATTAAATATTTTTCCTTTTATAACATGACTTTCCCATTCAGCTTTTTCAATTTCTTTAACATTTCCATCAATATCTGCCAAATAATATCTACCGTCAACAATTTGACTTCCATTATTCAATGTTGAACCGCCAGCTCTATCGGTAATAATTTTGTAATAGAAGAAATAAGTCAGCGTTATAAAAAACAGAATTGCACAAACAGGTTTTATAACTTTTAAAAATTTTTTCATTTTTTACCCCAATTACTTTTGATTTTCATTGTAAAGAGAGATTCGCTTGTTGTCAAACATGCAAACATACACGGTTTTTTGCAGATAATACGTTTTAGCACGTTTCTCTTGTGTTTTATGCGCGTTTTGCGCATAATAGGCTCATGAGTTTTATTTCTCCAGCTTATGATGTGATTGTTGTGGGCGCCGGTCATGGCGGAATTGAGGCCGCACTGGCAACAGCAAGAACAGGTCTTAAAACATTATTATTAACACAAGCAATAGATGCAATCGGGCGCATGTCGTGCAACCCGTCAATCGGCGGAATCTCAAAAGGAAACATCGTCCGCGAAATAGACGCTCTCGGCGGCGAAATGGCAAAGCTTATCGACAAATCAATGATTCAGTTCAGAATGCTGAACAAGAGCCGCGGCCCAGCTGTTCAGGCTCCGCGCGCACAGGCGGATAAGTTGCTTTATTCTTCGCTTGCAAGAAAAACTGTAGAAGACCAGCCGAATCTTGATTTGCTGCAGGATACCGCCGTCGATTTGATAACAGAGTCGCTCAAAAGCGCCGCCGACGGCAGACTTATCTGCAAAGGCGTAATCACAGAACGCGGCAGACAGATTCCAGCTACAGCCGTAGTCTTAACAACGGGCACTTTTATGGAAGGCAGAATCTTCATCGGTGAATATGACGCACCATGCGGACGCCTTGGAGAAGCCGCGGCTCTCGGACTTGGCAAAAACTTAAGACGGCTAGGCTTTACGGTCGGCAGACTGAAAACAGGCACACCGCCAAGAATTTTGCGCTCATCAATCGATTTTTCAAAGCTGGCTATCCAGATCGGCGACCCGGCACAGCCGTTCTCATTCAGCACAGACCGCGTAGACAGACCTTCTGTTCCATGCTGGCTGGTTTACACAAACCCTGAAACACACAGAATAATCAGAGAAAATATACACCGCTCACCTCTTTTCAGCGGCAAAATCGAAGGCATCGGCCCGCGTTACTGCCCTTCAATCGAAGACAAAGTGCGCCGTTTTCCGCAAAGAGACAGACACCAGCTTTTTGTTGAGCCGGAAGGACTTGCAACGCAAGAAGTTTATCTAAACGGCTTTTCGTCATCTCTGCCGGAAGAAGTACAGGACGCTTTCTTGCGCACGCTGCCGGGCTTTGAAAAAGCTGTTGTAACACGCCCGGGCTACGCCGTTGAATACGACTATCTTGACCCGACACAGCTTTTCCCGTCGCTTGAAACAAAGCACATGGCAGGGCTTTTCTGCGCAGGTCAGATTAACGGCACTTCTGGCTACGAAGAAGCCGCCGGTCAGGGGCTTATTGCAGGAATTAACGCAGGCAAATATTGCAAGGCTCAAAAAACAAAGGGTTCTGCTGAAATTGCCGGATACGAGCCGCTTGTGCTTATGCGGAACGAAGCATACATCGGCGTTTTAATCGATGATCTTGTAACGCTCGGCACAAAAGAACCGTACAGAATGTTCACAGCGCGCGCCGAGTATAGACTTGCACTCCGCCACGACACCTGCAACGAGCGTCTTTGCCAGAAAGGCTTTGAATCGGGCTTACGAACAAAGGCTGAGCTTGATGCAGTAAACGAGCGCAAAGCAGCAAAAGAAGAAATCATAAGACAAATCCGCAAAGACCCAAAAATTACAAAGCTTATTTTTGCGGCGCGCCAAACAGACGATGATTCAGAAGCTGAAATTGACGGCGATCAGCCTAAAACAATCAACAAAGACGAGCAGCTTTTTGCAGACATTCCGAATCCGGGCTATCCGCAGGACTTGTGGGAAGCAGCTTTAGTTGACTACAAATACGAGCATTATATCGACAAGCAGAACAGACGCATCGAGAAAATGCGCCGCATGGACGAAACAAAGATTCCGCAAGACTTTGATTACGGAAAGGTCGTAAGCCTTTCTGCTGAATCGCGGCAAAAGCTTGAAAAGATAAGACCGCAGACATTAGGTCAGGCAGGGCGCATTTCGGGCATACGCCAGTCAGACATCATGCTCTTGATGGTTCATTTGCACTAAAAAAAGACTTGTCTGAAAAGCAGTCAGCTTTCAAACAAGTCTTTATATCCTCTCTCACGAAAAATTCCGCATTCGCGTTTTATTTAGTTTTCTTTGCCGCAGGCTTTTTGGCTGCCGGTTTTTTAGCAGCTGTTTTTGTCTCGGCTTTTGCCTTTGTAGTTTTAGCTTTTGCAGCTTTAGGCTTTGCCGTTTTTGCAGTCTTTGATGCGGCAGTCTTAGCTTTCTTTGCTTTTGGCTTTACAGGCTCAAGCAGTTTCAGCAAAGCATCAGCATTATATTCTGCTTCTTTAACGTACTTCTCCAAAGCCTTGTTAAAGGCGGCAAGCTTCTCAAAACCGGCCTTCTTGTAATGCACAATTCCCTGGGCAAGAGCTGCTTCCTGAAGCATAGCTTCCATCTCTTCTTTTCTGAACCAGCGCACATTGTTGTAAGTGTTCAAGCCCGTAAGAACATAAGCTTCTTTGTCGCTGAACAAATTGTCAAAGACTTGATAAGCACCGGCTTTATCTGTTTTTGCAGAAACTGCAATATCACAAAGCGCCGCCATTGCAATAATCTGACGCTGTGCAACATAAGCATCTGAATCAACAGAAACTGCGTCTTTAAGCAGGGCAAACATCTTGCGTGACAAGCCCCATTTACGTGCAAGATTAGCACCGTCCAGAGCCGTTGCTTTTTTGCCGACTGCAAGGCGTGTTGCGTTAATCACAGCAAAAATCAAAGCATGCTCTGCTCCATGAGGCTTAGAAAGCAGCGTTTCGTACAAATCACGGACATAAGAAATTTCTTTCTTTGGAATTGAAGCGCCCGGCTTTTCAGCAAGATTCTTGAATTCGGCAATCTGCGTAATATCAGCTGCAAAGCTCTTCCAGATTTTATCTGCTGCAACAGTTTTATCAATAATTGCTTTATCCAAAACTTGAGCAGCACCGTAATTTCCGCGCACAAATTCCGCAAGCTTAGCAAAATAAGCTGTGCCGGAATCTTTGGCTTTTTTCAAGACTTCCGCAAGTTTTGGCGGCTTAATCTTTGACTGCTGAAGCACTATAGACGGTGAGCAGATGTACTTAAAGCCTTCAAACAGCTCTTTTGAAGCAAATGTGCTCAAAGCCTGATAAAGCTCTTTCAAGAAAATTTCCTGCAAAGCAATTTCAATGTCTTCAACACCTCTGCCGCCAAGAGTTTCATACAAAATGCGGTATTTTCCGGTTTCGTCGTCAAAAACCTGGCTGAAGTCCATCAAAACCTGCGACTCAAAACCGTTCAGGCTTAAGAACAAGCCTTTCTCGTGAATCTCTCTGCAAGTGCGTATGTACCACAAATTGCTCCGCTGTTCGCGGAAAATACAATAGGCGTTGTCATCTGTTGAAAGTCTAAGCGCATTGCCGATTGAACAGGTTCTCTGCTCAACAGTTTCCTCGCCGGTCTTAACAGCATAACGGCAAGACTCTTTTATCCAGCCGACAGCCTGCTGATAGACGTTATTATAGAAAACAACTGCTTTTTCTTCGCCGAATGTATTTGAATAGGCAAAGACATTTTCATTTACATGGCCGTTATCCCAAACGTCATAAAAATAGAAATTGTCTACTTCGGCAAAAAGATAGCGTTTCTTCATCAACGGGAAAATTTCCCTGTTATGGCGTTCAATCAAATCGTAATCAGGTGTTTCAGCCCAATATGCTTTTTGATATTCCATGCCGTACTTTTCGGTAAAGCCTTCAATCTGACCATGCCCGAACATCGGAAGACCAGGCATTGTTACCATGAGTGTACAGACACCGAAATACTTGTCGCCTTTTCCGAATTGAGCAACGGCAGTTTCTTCGTCAGGGTTGTTCATAAAGTTGACAAAGCGGCGCAATACCTGAGGGTCAAATTCAAGCGTGTTTTTGACTGTCTGGCGGTATTTGTAGTTTTCTTCTTTTTTGAGCATGTTCATAAACGCGCTGTTATAAACGCGGTGCATACCGAGCGTGCGCACAAAATAACCTTCCATCATCCAGAAAGCTTCTGCAAGCAGCAGTGTATCAGGTATTTCTTTAGCACAGCGGTCGACAACTTCGCGCCAGAATTCATTCGGAATGCGCGCCTCAAATTCATCGCGGCTTAAAGCAGACTCTGAACGAGTGGCAATGTCGCCGCCTGCGCCAGGTTCAGGGTACCACAGGCGCTTGATATGCTTTTTGGCAAGAACCATCGCCGCATCAAAGCGAATAATCGGGAAATTTCTTGCAACATGAAGAATTTCCTGAATTACGGCTTCACGCGCTTCCGGGTTCAAAAAGTCAATTTGCGCCGTATCATTCCACGGCATTCCAGTGCCGTCGTTTCCATGATAAATATAGCGTACGTCGCCTGTGTAATTGTCTACGCGCTTAAACACAACGGCGCAGTCTGATTTCTGATAATAGTGGTCTTCAAGATAGATTCCGACGCGGCCGTCATGCGAAAGGTTCTCGCCGTTAAACGTATAAGTCGGAAAAGGGCAGTCCCTGCGCTGAATAAACAAATCAGGGCGTTCCACAACCCATTTTGCGTCCATGCCTGTGTGGTTCGGCACCATATCAGAAGCAAGGCGGACACCGCGCTGCCACAAGCGGCGGCGCAAATTATCAAGAGCGTCCCAACCGCCAAGATTTGCCGCAATGTTATAGTCTTCAAGGCTGTAAGCACTAGCCGCTGCCTCAGGGTTTCCGTTTATCTGCTTAATGCGCTGGCTTGCGTGCGAGCGTTCCCATAAACCGATGAGCCACAAGCCTGTAAAGCCGCGCTGTGCAAGCAAATCAAGCTCTTCATCAGGAATCTGGTCGAGGCGTTTTATGTCGCGCTGATACTTTCCGCTAAGCTGGTCAAGCCAAACAAGCACAGTTTTTGCCATAAGCACAACGCGCGGCATCCAGTCGCGGTCCGGGCTGTAGCGTTCATATTCATTTGTAAGATAATCATAATTATAGGCGTCCATCGGAGGCAGGTCGCCGCCGCCAAAGCCATGCCATGCCGGTTTTTCTTCCTCTGAAATCATGTCGATTCCGGCAAGAAGACGCTTAAGCCAGTCACCGAGAAGCTCAGCCCAATAAGTGCGGATATAATCAAGCTGACCTTTCAGACTTTTCGGGCTGAAAACAACAGGCTCTTTAAGCATTGTAATCAAATCATTGTTTTTAGGACCGAATTTCGGCTGTGTTGCAAAATAGTCTTTTATCTTCTGCCAGAGTTTATCGTAAAGCGGGTTCTGCGCCAGATTCTTGTCGCTGAACAGCATAAAGAAAGGCTCAAAAGCCGGGTTCTCGTTCGCCAGACGAAGAAGAATCATTTCTTCGAGTGTTGTTATTCTGTTGTTAATGCCTGTAGCAGGGTTGATGCTTTCAAGATAGGTTTCAGCAAATACAACATTGTTATACACATCATTCGGCGGAAATTCGCCTGTGAATTCAAGAAGAAGCTGGTCAATGTTTTCTTTGCCAAACTGCTCGTCACAAAGCTGCATAAGACCAGAAAAAGCCTGCGGATTTACATCTCTCCGGTACAGATAGCACACATAATGGAAAATCTCATCGATGAGACCCATTGCGTTGAGCTGGCCGGCTTTTATCATCTGCTCAGGATGAAGTACAGGGTCTATCGTATCATTGATTTTTTTGGCAAACAGCCGGACATTCTTCAAATTAGCAAGAATTACATTGCCGGTAGTGGCAAAAAGCGTGCCGTCAAACTGACAGCGGTCGCGCATTTCCCTTGAAACATGAAATTCAAACCAAGGTTCAGAAAGTGAAATTTTCTCCGCGTTGTCAGAAAAAATCGTGTCAAATTTATTAATGTTCATATCTGCTCCAAAAAAATCAAATGTAAGAAATTTCAGCGTCTAACAATGTGCGGCAGCTATTTCTTTTATGGCATTAATCAATGCCTTGTCTTTCGCAAGCTGTGCAACAGTTTTTGGAATACGGTAAGTCCAGTTGAATTCAGTTACACTGCCCGGAATATTTATCCGCTCGTTTTCAGGGTTCTCGTCATAATAAGACGGCGAAAGATGAAGCAAATCCTGAATCGGGTGAATGCAGAACGCGCTTTTAGAAGCGGCAATCGTTCTAAGCACAAAATCCGCAGTAGCTCTGTCAAAAATCTTTGGACTAATGTCCGCGCCCTTTGGAGCAGGAAAATTCTTTAAGAAATCCTCGCCCGCATTTTCGTTAAGCCACCAGCCTCTGATTGTAGAAGAATCGTGCACAGAATTGCAGGCTACGCTTACTTCTGGATAATCTTCAGGCTTTATGTACGGCTGCCCGTCTTCACTCCACTCTCTTGACCAGCGCATAACGCGGAGGCTCAGAATGTTCAGTGCTTTCATAACCCGCGGAACAGAGTCAGGGTTTGCGCCCAAATCTTCCGCACATGGAATCATATTTACGCTTGTAGTAAGTTCGCCAAGAATGGTTTTTGCCTGTTTTTCCCAGAGTTTTTCCATTTTGGCGTGTTTTTCTTCAAACAATGCCGTAAGCTGCTGCTGTTCTTCACCAGAAAGGCTCTTCCAAGCTGTTGAGTCGCGGTAAGTCCAGTTGGGCGTATATTTTCCGTTTGAAACTTCAATAATTGCCCTGTTTCGCCAGCATTCGCACAGCTTGTTCTTTACAGCGTCCGGCAAGTCCGCGTTCATAATGTCGCTGTCTGTGGTTATTTCTTTCTTAAAAAGCCACATCTCTTCTTCGCCGATTCTGTCCATTACCTTGTGAAGCAGCCCGTGCGTGCCAAGATAATCATTATTGTTTACAGCTTCAATCTCGCGTGTAGGCACATGCGGCTTTGAAAGCCAGCGTATGCGTTCCGGCGTAAAACCAAGCTCAGCAAGCTCTTTTGAGGTAAAGCACACAAGCGGCTGTGTGTAGCCGAGCGCGGCTGTTCTCTCGCCTTCCGGCACAGCCCAAATACGGAAAAATCCCAGAACGTGGTCAATCCGGTATGCGTCGTAATAAGCTGCCGCACTTGCAAGGCGCTTTTTCCACCAAGAATAATCATCTTCTTTAAGTTTTTCCCAGTTATAAATAGGAAAGCCCCAGTTCTGGCCGAGCGGATTAAAGCCGTCAGCAGGTGCACCAGCGCGCAGGTTCATCTTAAAATATTCAGGGCAAGACCACACATCAACTGAGTCTTCGTTCATCATAATTGGAATATCACCTTTAAGGATAATTCCTGCTTTGCGGACTGCGTCTGCCGCCATAGCGAACTGCTCGTCAAGGCGCATCTGAATCCATGCCCAGAAATAGTGGTTCTTCTTTTTTGCGGCTTTTTTCCATTCAGCCTGAATCTGCTTGTCTGTAGCAGCTGAACCGTTAGACCAGCTTTTCCAAGAAGCTTCAAAATTCTCGCGCTTTTTCTGCATAAAAACAGCATAAGGAATAATCCAGTCGTGTGCTTTTATCCATTTGTTAAGCGAAGAATCCTCCATGAGGCGGTCGGCTTCTTCTCCAAATATTTTTACGAGCAAATCTATTTTATCACGCCGTAATTCGCGGTAATTAAAGCGGCTTTTTCCTGCGTGCTTTTTGCAAAGCTTTGAAATCTGAGTTTTGTAGTTCTGTGCCTCCGGCAAAGCCTGAAGACGCAGGTAAATCGGATTCAAAGCAAAAGCTGAAAGCGCACTGTAAGGCGAGCTTTCTGTTCCTGTGTCATTTACAGGCAGAAGCTGAATAAGTTTCAGCCCGGCTGACGCGCAAAACTCCGCAAACGGAATAAGATCGAGAAATTCGCCGCAACCGCAGCTTTCTGTAGTCTTTAATGCACTGACCGGCACTGCTGTACCCGTCAGATGTGGTAATTTACAATTAGATTTCTTAGTCATTGCAAAATATTTTACCACAGAAATTTAGCAATTACCAGAAAAAGCTACACAGAAACTGTTTGTTTACAAAATTTATGATACAATCCCCATAGCGAACCTTTGCAAGGACTGTAGAAAAAATGAAAAAACTCATATTACTTATTCTTGTTTGCATGATTTTTCTTGGGTGTGAAAAGCAAAATACAGAAAATACTCTTCCAAAAGAAGAAGCTGCTGAATCAAATAACCAGAGTATCTTAGCCGAAACAGAACAGAAACCCGAATCAGCTGTTTTATCAGCCGTAACTGAAACAGAACAAAAAACAGAATCAGAGACTTTTGAGCACTTTACTGAAATTCCAAAGGAAAAACTGCAATTTGCATCAGAAGAAACAGGTTTATATGCAATAACCAGCCTTGAAGGACTAAAAGTGCGTTCAACACCATCTCTTGAAGGCAAAAAACTCGGACTGCTTGAATATCAGGAAACAGTTAAATGTCTGTCAATTGAAAAAGAACAAGTAACATTAGACGGAATTACCTCAAGCTGGTACAAGATAGGATCTGTTGACAGCGGCTTAGAAGGCTATGTATTCGGCGGATACCTCAAACCACTTCATAGAATTACTTATTATTTAGCAGACATGAAACCGTTTGCCATTGATTCAGAAAAAATCCTTTCAATGATTGACGGCGATTCTGGAATAGAAACAGACTGGAATCTTGAAGACGGCATTTATCTGCCGGCACAGCTCATATCACAAAATCCAAAGATGCCAAGATTTAGAAGTATAGAAAACCAAATCTGCGGGGTCATAATCAAAAACAGCAAACTCTATTATTTTTATTCTTTTAGAGATGATGAAGTAGTCATAGTAAGCAACCATCACGGTACTTCGGTTAATTCGTGGTATAAACCTGAAGTTCGCGAAGATGCAGATATGGAAAAAGAGTTTATTATCTATCTGAACGAAAGATCTGGCGGCGGAGAATGTTATGCCGTTAATTATGATGGTAAAAATCTTGGTTTAACATTCTATGCGAATAACTTTGCTTTAACCGCACGTGCAACATATATACTTGAAAAAGTTTCAGATGCCAATCCGGCAGCAATCAAAGTAAAATATGATTACGCTTTCCCATATTTTGCCAATATTATAAACACAAACGCCTATTCATCTCTGAATAACACAAGCGAATATGATTTAACGGTTGTAGGTAATCAGCGTGAAATACCAGAAGACGGCGTCTGGGGACCGCTCTCTGATGAAGGCGAAAAAAGTATAGTTGAATTGACTGACTATATATTAAGCGGTGACACAGGCTTTTATGAGGGAATATACAAAGGTCAAAAGATTTATATAAAAGAATCTGATTTAAACTATCCGCTCTATATCAGCAAAAAATTATTAGAAGAAGCCGTCTGTTTCGAGAACGGTTTATAACAGACAGAACAGACTTGAGCAAAATGCAGAGCCTGTAATTTCAAGCTTTCTGGTTTTGCTCAGTATTGTTTTGTTTTTTCCATAAAGTACGCCAATAAATAAACAGCGGCACAAACATACATAATTGAATAACAAAAAGGCTGTGTCTGACAGAAAGCCTGTCTGCAAGATAACCAACCAAAACAGAAAAAACTGCAACAACAATTGAACCGATGAACGATGTTATTGAACCCATCGTTGACCTTTCTTCATCAGAAAATTCAGCCTGCATTAACGCGCTGTTGGCAACTGTTGAAACGCCGAAAAACGCTGATGATGAAATAAACAAAAACGGCGAAACAACTGTATTTATTAACAACGCCAGCAGACTGGACAAGCGGCCGTATAAATTAGAAGCAATCAAGCAGATGCGTTTTGAAAATTTCTTAAAGATTTTATCTGAAAAATAAAAGCTCAGCGCGCCGAGCACATTTGACAAACCGCGCAAAATGCCAATAAACCAAAGCGGGCATAAGCTGTTAAAATATGCCGCCTGCAGCTGATAAGAAGATGACGAAAGACCTTCCTGCAAAGACTTTGCTAATATTAAGCCGATTAATTTTGGATTATCTGCAATTTTTTTGAAGGCTGCTGCTACATGCTTAAAAGGATTTCTTGCCTCTGCTTTGTAGCCTGTATCAACAAACGTAAATGCAATAATAACGCTTATAATTTGCGGAAATACAGAAAGAATTAACACAAGGCGCATTGAATATTTTGCCAGAATTGCTGATAAAACAGCCGTAAAAACAAGCGCAAACTGCATTGTGTAATTTGTTTTGCCTAAATAGGCATGAAATTCTTCCTGCAAGTTTTTTTCTTTTAAGGAATCATATAAAAGAGCTTCGTTATTGCCCGAAAAAAACGCTGTTGCTGTTCCTAGGAAAAACGCACCGGTTAAAAAGCTCCAGTAAACAGGGAACAAAGCCCATAAACTAATGCCGATAAAATTGCACATTACACCCAAAATAGCAGCAGTCTTTTTGCCGGCTAAATCGCCCAAAACACCTGTCGGAAATTCCATGATAATTACAGCCAGTGACATTACCGAAAGAATTGACATTGACGTTGTGTAATTTCCTAGAAAAGCATTAAAGACAATAACGATAATAGGGGAATAAAACTTTACTTCTGTAAAAAAGTTGAACAATGCCAGCTTTTTTATATTTAAAGAAACATCTCTCATATTCTCTCCTATTTTGAAGGCTCATGGCAGGGTTCAGCCTGACATCAGCCGCATTTAACCGTTACAAGAAACGAAAATCAGTAAAGAACCAGCCTGTTCGGATATTCGCTCTCAATAGCAGCGGCTTCTTCTTTGTTTTTGAGCGAATAAACATATTCGGGGTGTTTCTTTTTGAGCGCATCAATAACAGAGGCTTTGCGCTTTACGTCTGCGTCTAAAGCTGATAAGTCAAAGCCGGCAACACAGGCACAGTCTTTTACGCGGCGCGCAATATGGTAGAACAATACACAGAGATTTTCTGCGTCTTCTTCTGTGCTGACAGCACCGGCAAGCAAAGGCTTAAGCAAAAATACAGAGCCTGTGCCTTCAAGCTTTTTCAGGCTTTCTCTGAACATCGCCAAAAAAGATTCGTCAAATTCATCAGGTGCAGTGCCTGCAAAAGCAGAATCAAATTCAATTATAGAAAGCCCGTCTTTTTCTGCGTCATCTATCGGTTTTAGATTTTCTTTTGAAGAAAGCTTTAAAACAGCTGCAGCTTCAAATGTTTTTCCGGCGGCAGTTGCAAGCTTATAATTTTGTGCAAAATAATCTTTTTCTGATAATTTCATAAACAGTTCACACTTTTTAGGAATTCGTTATAAAAAATAATAGACCGCTGTATTAGCGGCCTATTCATTTGAGAAGAATCAGATTTTGTCCTATTCAGTTAAAATTCTAATAACTTCTGCTTTATCAACAGTCTTCAAGATTTCCTGACGTTTTTCAGCACTCTTGAAAAGAAGGCTTACTTCTGCGAGGAACTGAAGATGTGGACCTGTCTTGTTAACCGGAGACAATGTCATGATGAAAATACGACATGGTTCCTGATCGAGAGAATCAAAATCTACAGGATTATCAGAAATACCGATACAAGCAACCAAATCATCAACAGTATCAGTTTTTCCATGAGGAATAGCGATTCCATGCTTCATGCCGGTAGACATTTTATGTTCACGATCAAGAACGCAAGCTTTTGCAGTCTCTTTATCTTTTACTTTGCCGGCATTTACCAAAATATCAAGCATCTCATCAATAATCTGCTCTTTTGTTGTGCCTTTGAGATGCAGATTTACAGTGTCAGTAGTTAAAACGGTTCTTAAGTTCATGGTTTCAGTTTACGTTTAGTTAGATTTAAAGTCAAGAAAAAATTCACTTTTTTTGTCTGTTTTGCAATAAAAAAGCATAAATTTAACACAGCATAAATCTTTTTGTTAAAAAGACTTATTGCATAACCCCCGATTGTTTTTCAAAAAAGATTTATTTATAAGGTTTTGTTAAAATTAACGAACAGAAAATGCCTTTTATATGCATGAAAGTATAAGTCATATTGAAATACGCAATAATAAATGAAATTATCCTAACTAACTTGTCTTATCTCTTTCAATAAGCTCTATAATCCCTTGTACAAAACATAATTCTTTTTCGCTCATATGAGAAAGTTTTGCCGCAAGCATCCGCACTTGCGAAGAATATGATATATCCGTACCAGATATATTAGAATTCTCCCCTGTAACCAAATATTCAACGGAAACATTCAAAGCTTGAGCAATTTTTACAGCATTTTCAGCTATTGGAGATGTATTTTTTTCTGCAAGATAATGATCTATAGTTCCTTTTGGAATGCCGCTTCTGTCTGCTAACTCTTTTACCAGCATCCCTTGATATTTAAGTTCATCTTTTAAATTCTCTTTGAAACTCATGTTTTAATAATTAAGCAAAGTTGATTACTTGAATAAAAAAATAGACAAACTCGTATATCCATGGTACGCTATTAATCAAACATGATTACTGAGTAGAGGTTTTTTTGAGCGACATTATAAAAGACATAAAAAAATATAATATGGAAACAGCTCAACGTTGGAAGATTGAATCAAGGAAACTTCTTTTAAAATATAAAAATGACAAATCTGGCTTTGAAAAAATTCTTCATTATATTGTTGGTACTGGCGGAGGTGGAATTCTAAGAGATGTGGCAGTTACATATTTTCCAGATTTTTCGAATTACATTTTTGAAAATTTTCCCATAATTGAAAAAGGTCTGTTTGATATATTCTCTGTAAAATCATTTCCAGATAAAAAACCGAAATCATTCGTTTCAAAAATCTGTCATATCATAAATCCGAAAGATTATCTTGTAATCTATGACAATTATATTAAAGATGCTTTGAAAATAAAGGAAAATAAGCATTTAAAAGAAAATTGGGATAATGCGATTTATGAATTTAAGAAAAAACAAACAGGTACAGAAAGTATTAAAGATTTATATGCCATAGATTCAGAGCTATGGGCACAAGGTTCTGTACAAAATATCAATTAATGATATTTCCCTGCATTATAGTAATATGCAGAAAAATATAAAGCATTGGAGGATTTTTTATGAAAAAGCTTTATTGTATGATATTTATTCTGATGATTTCCTTTTGTGCCTTTGCAAAAGAAAAGCCTTTGCAAGTAACTGAAACAGAATGGGGTTTTCAAGTATCAAATATTAATTCAAAAGGCAAAATAATCTGTAAGGGATATTTAGATTGCAAATTACCCGAAGATGTTTTTGTTATATTAAGAACAAAAGATTCAATATTTAATATTGAAGTGTTTGCTGAAGAAATTGTAAATAATAAACATAATTCAAATGTCTTCATATTAAATGAAAAAGGGTTTTCTGAACTTGAAAGAAACAAAAAAACGGAATCTGGTGCAGATACTGGTTTAGTATTACTTGATATTGCCATAGCAATTTCAGAAGCAACAGAAAAAGAAGGTTTTTATCTTGGTGATTCTTGTGAAAGTCTTCTTGTTCTTACTCAAAAAGGAAAAATTTCTCAAGTTGAAGCTTATCAAAATGGAAGGAATCTGCAATTAATTATTTCAGATTTACAAAAAGCTAATCCGACACAACTTGAAGTTCTTGTTACTGAAAAAAAAGCAGAAAAGGAAAAATTATCATCTAATAAAGCATCAATTAATGACAAATCTGAAATTCTTACTGCTGACGAAAAAGAACATTTGAAAGAATTATGGGAAAAGGCAGGAAAAGAAGGTTATGATCATATGCCATGGGGTACAAGTATTTCAGAATTTAAAATTTTATATCCAAAAGCAAACCATAAAAAACAAGGTTGTTTGAATGTCTATACCAGAGAAGGCTCTTCTAAAAATGTTGAAATGTCTTACGGCTTCTATAATAATGCACTTGTTGCGGGATCTACCACATATAAAGAAGTTGAAGAAACAAAAGGCATGGAAGAAGATATCAATATTCGTATGTCAGAACTATATGGGAACCCAACAGACGAGGAAAATGAATCTGCACATCACGTACAAAAAATTTCAGATGAAGAAAAACAATTAGCGAATGAGATGCTCAGAATGTTCAATATGCCTTATCGCATTTCGGCGAATCATATAGATTACACAGAGAAACATCATACGAAGACTTGGAATAAATCAAAAACTTTTATGATTATTTTGCAATCGCAGCAACTTATAGGTGATTCTGACGTTGATAATACACTTATTGAGTTTTTCATCAACAAAAGTCTTCATACTATCACAATTTCCTATCAGGATCAGTCTATGACATCCCAGATTAACGAAAGCAATTTGCAGCTGGAAAAGAAACAACAAGAAGAAAAAAAAGCCGCAGAAGAAGCGGAAAAAAGGAAAAGATTGGATAATCTGGATTTATAATTGATTGATATTATTCTGATTAAAATGCAAATTATGTGTCTTTTTTCCTTGAATTAACTAAAAAGGACTCCCAGCTAAAGCTTTTTAAAATATAAATACGACAGATAAAAAAACAGCCTGCGTAACTTGCACAGGCTGTTTTTTTATCTGTAAACTTATTTGAAAATCGGTTAGTATATGTTCATGACAGATTTAGGAAAATTTTATGCTGATGTTCAGCGCTGCCTGAAACATGAGCGTGCCGACCATAACGGAAACTACGACGGATTAAGAGCAAGCCGCGCAATAGAAAAGCTTTTCATCTCTTATAACAGAGGCTTAGAGAATATTGCAGAGCCGCTCGCTGAATATTGGGAACAGACTTATATTCAAAAAAGCCCGAAACTTGCCGAAGAACCGCAGAAAGCGAATATTGACTGGCTTGCAAATGTAATTGCGCTTATTGACGGGCAGCTTGAGCCGGATCAGAATTTCTCAAAAAAAGATTGGGCTGAAATCAACGATATAGTCAATGCAGAAGCAGAAGATCTGCCTCTTGATGTGCTTTCTTCAATAATGAGCGCAATTGTTGAACGGAAGGTCTTATAATTCAGCTCAATATCTCCGAAGGTTTTGACCAATGCCAGACAGGGCGGGCAAGCTCAGAAGAAAACGGCTGAACAAGACTGAAATCAGGAAGCCATTCTGTATCCTGAACTAATTCCTGGTAAAAGCCGTTTTCAATTTCATAAGACTCAAGCAATTCCTGCAATTTATCGAATTCGGTTTGTTCTATAAAGCGGTTTTGGAACGCATTCAAGGAGTTCTGCCGCTTTTTCATTTCTTCTTCGTTAAAAGGCACCGGCGTATACTGGCTCATTAAAGACAAAAAAGCTTTTGTATCTGCATGTTTTTTGAACCACTGCAAAACCAGAGCTGTATCTTCAATGCGGCCTGGCAAAGCAAGGTGTCGGACAATAACACCTGAAAGCATTTTATTCAATTTTTGCCCCTGCCTGTCAAAAACAGGAACAAATTCTGCTTTAGTATGCTCTGTCATCCAGCGGATTGCCTGCTTTGCAACCTGCGGATAATCTTTTGCGGCAAAAATAGCCTCGCTCATAAGCGGATTAAGCGTTTTCAGGTCAGGCAGCCATATATCGACTACATCAGAAAGCAGGGTCAAGGCTTCAATTGATTCATAGGCAGAGCAGTTCCAGCAGACTGGAATCTGCAGGCCGGCAGATTTTGCAAATCTCAGATATGGCGCTAAAGTTCCAACTGCATGGCTTCCGGTTACTATATTTATGTTTTCTGCACCGGCGTCCTGCAGGGCAAGACAAATCTTTACAAATGTATTTGAATCTACAGGCGCGCCCATGCCGTTCTGCGAAATCTGATAATTCTGGCAGAAAGCGCATTTGAGGTTGCAGCCTGTAACAAAGATTGTTCCCGAACCGCCTGCCGCTGTAATGAAGGGTTCTTCTCCAAAATGAAGCCCAGCCCACGCAAGCCTTAACTCAGAAGTTTCGGCACAAAAACCAGTGTTTCCGCTGTTTCTGTTTGCATTGCAGCGTCTTGGGCAGAGAAAGCACGACTTATAAAATACAGTTGAATCGCTCATGGAACAGCTTGTTTTGTCAGTTTAATGCGGCAAGTCTTACAGGCTGTTTTGTCTCATGTTTTGCAACAATTTCCTGAGCAAACAATGATTCAAGCCCTTCGCGGTAACTCATGATTTTTGAAACATAATCAAGCGTCATCTGCGGTGTTGAACCTGACTTAACTTTTACAGTTCCTGCATTATACATGGCAAGAGCGGCAACTTCGTTTCCGGCTGTATCAAGGCAGAAACGCAAGTGAGTTAATCCATGTTTTGCGTTAATATCCGGGTTGAAATATTCTTCTTCAGTAAGCTTTGAAAAAGAAGAGCTGTTCAACTGGAACAAACCACGGTCTATTGTAGAATTCTTGTTGTGGTTTACAGCTCTTGTCTTATAGCGGCTTTCTACATAAGCAAGCGCAAATGCAAGAGAAAGCGGAATATTGTTCTTGTCCGCATTTTCAAGAATAGCTTTTGCGACAGTTTCACTTCCGGTTATGTGAGTATAAAACCATACAACATTTGGTCTTGTAGCTTCATCTCTGTAAAGAAGCAGACCTGTGTCTGTCTTTTTTGCATGATTTACAGCAATTTTCTGAAAATCATCAGGATTTACAGATGAATCTTCTTCTACAACCGGTTCCAGAATAATTTCATCAACAACATTTTTTTGAACAATTGTCTGCAATTTCATAGTAACAGTCAAAGTAAGCAAAGCAAAAACAAAAAGGCAAATTAAAAATCTCAAAAAAGCAGGATTAATTGCAGCATTCTTCATTTTTCTTGAATAATTTTTGCACATCATCATCATAGGGAAAGTATGACAAAAAACCGCAACAATTGCAACATATTCAAAAGAAAAACATTCCACACACTGATATGTCAGTAAAACACAAAGGAAACGTTTTCTTTACAATATGCAATAAATGGAATAACCTTAATTGATGCAATGTAATTTTTCAGAAAAATCTTTGATTTCGCTGCTGAAAAAGCATTTCGGTTACAAAAGCTTTAGACCGGGACAGCTTCAGGTTATCGAGTCTGTACTTTCAGGCAATGATACACTTGCGGTTATGCCTACAGGCGGTGGAAAGTCGCTCTGCTGTCAGCTTCCGGCTCTTGTGTTCAAAGGCATTACGATTGTGGTTTCTCCGCTCATTGCCCTGATGCAGGATCAGGTTTCTCAGCTTGAAGAAGCGGGCATTGAAGCTTTGTTTTTGAACAGCTCGCTGACACTGGAACAATACATTCAGAACACATCTCTTGTAAGAGGCGGAAAAGTCAAAATTGTTTATTGCGCCCCGGAAACACTGGTAACAGAGCGCATGCAGCAACTTCTGGCAAATGTGCAGATTTCGCTGCTTACAATAGATGAAGCGCACTGCATCTCAGAATGGGGCCACGATTTCCGCCCGGAATATAGAATGATTGCGTCATTCAGGGCACAGCACCCCGAAGCCGTATGCTTAGCCATGACGGCAACCGCCACACAGACTGTAAGAAACGACATAAAGCGCAGTCTGAAGCTCGGCGCAAAAA
>CAMJMF010000014.1 GCA_946406925.1 uncultured Spirochaetales bacterium
AAGTATATGCCGCCGTTTTGTTTCAGCCAGGCAGAACATTCTTTGTATTTGGGGAATAATCTTAAGACTTCTGTGTAAAATGCTTTTGAGTGGTTCATGTGACGGCGGTGGCAGAGCTCGTGGACTACAACACTGTCAAGGATTTCTTCCGGCATAAGCACAAGCAGACAGTTAAAGTTCAAATTGCCGCGGATACTGCAGCTGCCCCAGCGAGATTTCTGCAGCCTTATAGATATTCTGCCATAAGAAATGCCTGAAAGCTCAGAATAATACGCTACCCTCTCTGGAATAAGCTTCTTAGCTTTTTTCTTAACCAAAGCAAGTTCTTCGGCTGACAAAAGCCCGAGCTTCTGCGCTTCATTCCGGCTTTTTTCAACAAGTGCAAGCCTTTTGCTTATCCAGCCCTGCTTTTCATAGACAAAGCTTCTGACAGCAGACTCGCTCATAAAATAAGGCGCTTTTACAAGCACAGTTCCGTCGTCTTTTACGCTCATACTGATAGAACGGCGGCGCGCTCTCTGAATTGTGTAATTTATCAGCATGACTTCAGCTTTTCGGCGTCACGCTTGTGCTTGAGCAGCAGGTTGTCAAAGTCATAGTCAGATTTAATCTTATCAAGAATTACCGTAACAATGCTGTAGACTTCGCCGTTCTTTTTGTAATTTGCAGGCGAAACAAAATTGACACGCTCATCAAGAATCAGCTGCTCTGCCTTACGCTGCTTTTTCTCGTCGCCGGGCTTATAAACAGCAACCGAATAGCCGCCGTTCTGCTTTACAAGCTTCATGCACGGAATGTCAGTTTCTCCGTCGCCAAAATAAATCATGCGCTTAAAAGGCACAGGCCGCTCGTTTTCAGGCACGAATTTATTAATCTCAACGGAATCGCTTATCTTTTTTATGCCTTTGTTAATCTTAAAGATAAACTGCGTCTTTGTTGTGTAGTCAATTGCAACACCGGGCCATTCTGCAATTCCGTCTGAATTATATAGAAAAGAACACGCAAAAATCTGCTCAAACTCTTTTGCAATAGGCGTTCCTTCAATCATTTCTTTTAAGCCGGACGAATTTATATAATGCTTAATCTCAAGTCCTTTTGAATTTCCGTATTCGTTTATAAGCTTGAACCAGTCTTTTACGCCTTCAAAAAGCTCAACTTCTTTGCCGAATTTCGTAAAAGACTTGCGCGAAATTGAAATATTGCGGTATTTTGCCTCGTCAAGCATTGTCTTCATATAGCAGAGAATATTGCTCGCGTCTTTTTCTGTAGAAAGCTTGTCAGATTTTTCCCAGAATTCATGCGCACTCATGCCCAGAGCCTTTATAAAACTGAATTCCTGCATGTTTCCGGGCGAAAGCGTGCCGTCAAAGTCATAAATCAATGCAACAACCGGTTTGTTATTATTTTCCATAAGCACATGATAACGCGGTTAGGCGTTTTTTTCCATGTTTTTGTTCTAAGGGGAAGTCAACTGAGTAAAGCTAAAAAAAAGAGCTGCCCGGTCGGACAGCTCTTTTTCAGAATATATGCTTATTCAGCTTAACGGATTAATACATTCCGTCCATGCCGCCCATTCCGCCGGCCGGCATAGCTGGTGCAGGGTTCTTCTCAGGAATGTCTGTAATTGCACATTCTGTTGTGAGAAGAAGGCTTGCAACAGATACTGCGTTTTGCAATGCTGAACGTGTTACCTTTGCAGGGTCGATGATTCCAGACTCGAACATGTCTTTCCATTCCATCTTTGAAGCGTCAAAGCCGATGCCCTTCTTTTCGTTCTTTGCTCTGTCGGCAATAACAGCACCGTCAACGCCTGCGTTTTCTGCAATCTGGCGGATTGGTTCTTCAAGAGCGCGCTTAACAATCTTGAATCCGACTTTTTCGTCGTCAGAAAGACCAGATTCATCAGCCTTATCAAGTGCTTTTGAAGCCTGAATAAGTGCAAGACCGCCGCCAGCAACAATGCCTTCTTCGAGGGCTGCGCGTGTTGCAGAAAGAGCGTCTTCAACTCTGTGCTTCTTCTCTTTCATCTCAACTTCTGTAACAGCACCGATGTTGATAACTGCTACGCCGCCAGCGAGTTTTGCAAGGCGTTCCTTGAGCTTTTCTTTGTCATATTCGCTTGAAGATTCTTCAATCTGAGCCTTAATCTGTGCGATGCGGTCTTTGATTTCTTTTTCTTTGCCTGCACCGTCGATGATTGTTGTGTTGTCTTTGTCAATCTTAACAGACTTAGCCTTGCCGAGCTGTGAAATGTCTGTATTTTCAAGCTTGAGACCGAGGTCTTCTGTGATAACTTCACCGCCAGTAAGGATAGCGATGTCTTCGAGCATTGCCTTGCGGCGGTCGCCGAAACCAGGAGCCTTAACTGCACAAGTTTTGAGTGTTCCGCGGATGCTGTTTACAATCAATGTTGCAAGAGCTTCGCCGTCAATGTCTTCTGCAATAATAAGAAGCTGTTTGCCTGTCTGTGCAACTTTTTCGAGCAATGGAAGAAGATCTTTCATGTTAGAGATTTTCTTGTCGTGGATAAGAATCAGACAATCATTGAAAACTGTTTCCATTCTGTCGCGGTCTGTAACAAAATATGGAGAAATGTAACCGCGGTCAAACTGCATACCTTCAACAAAGTCTGTTGTTGTTTCCATTGTCTTGGCTTCTTCAACAGTAATAACGCCGTCTTTGCCAACTTTTTCAATTGCTTCAGCAAGAATCTTACCGATTTCTGCATCGTTGTTTGCTGATACAGAAGCTACGTGTGAAACTTCTTCTGAGCCTTTGATTTCTTTTGAATTTTTCTTGATTTCTTCAACAGCAAGTGCTGTTGCTTTATCCATACCGCGTTTAAGTTCAATTGGTGTCATTCCGGCTGCTACAGCTTTAAGGCCTTCGCGTACCATTGAATATGCAAGAACTGTTGCGGTTGTTGTTCCGTCACCGGCTACATCGTTTGTCTTGGTTGCAACTTCTTTCAAAAGCTGTGCACCCATGTTCTCAAAATGGTCTTCAAGTTCAACTTCTTTTGCAACAGAAACACCGTCTTTTGTTACAGTCGGTGCACCGAATTTTTTGTCCAATAAAACATTGCGACCTTTTGGTCCAAGTGTAACTTTTACTGCGCGTGAAATCTGTTCTACACCAGAAAGCAGCTTTTTGCGTGCTTCTTCGTTAAAAAGCAATTCTTTTGCCATTTTTCGTATATCTCCTTAAAAATAATAGGCTTTAAAAAGTCGTTATTTGCGCCTTTCTTTACTTTTATAATCTAAAAATACTAATTTAGAACCAAAACGGCAAGAGAAAAAGGTAAAAACAATGTTTATTTTTTTATCGCATTCAAACTAAAAATCAGACATGAACGCAAACTATACTTGCAGATTTCGATAAATAAATATAGAATAGAACAATAATTCAAGATATTCGGGGGCTTACATGAAAACTATAACGGTGTGCATGGGCAGTTCTTGTTTCAGCAGGGGCAATTCAGCAAATACCAAGATTATTCAGAATTTTATAGAAGAATATAACCTGTCCGACTCGGTTCAGGTTCGCGGTTGCCTGTGCGAGGGCGAATGTAAACACGGTCCGAATATCCGCATAGACGACAAGCTTTTTTCAAACGTCTATTCAGAAGGCTTGATAGCTCTGCTTCAGCATGAACTTTTGCAGGAGAAACCGCAGTGAATTTTCTCTACCCAATTTATACAGAACAGACAGAATGCCAGGACTGCTACAAATGCATCAGACAGTGCCCTGTTAAAGCTATAAGAGTTGAAAACGGCCATGCAATGGTTGTTTCAGAGTTATGCATTATGTGCGGAAACTGCGTAATCAACTGCTCGGCAAAAGCAAAGCATGTCCGCGACGATATTCCAAAAGCAAAGCAGCTTATAAGCCTGAAGCAGCGTGTTATTGTTTCGCTTGCACCGTCTTTTGCTTCTGAATTCTCGGAATACTCACCAGAGCAGATTGTCGCCGCATTAAAAAGGCTCGGCTTCTGGGGTGTTTCAGAGACAGCAATCGGTGCAGACTTTGTTTCTTCGCGGCTTTCAGAAGATTTCAACAATGCAATAAAGAGTAAAGACGGTCAGAAGCTTTTTCTTTCGTCGGCATGCCCTTCTGTTGTGGAATTTATAAAGCAATATATGAGCAGTTATGCGCCTTATATTACAGACTGCGCTTCGCCGCTTTTGGCACATGCGCGTTATCTTAAAAAGATGTACGGCGACGATACAGGCATAGTCTTTATAGGACCATGCATCGCAAAAAAAGGTGAGGCAGACTCTTTTGCAGAAATTGATGCGGCGATAACTTTTGAAAATCTACGGAAATGGCTCTCAAAAGAGGGCATCACTCCATATAACTGCAACCCTAACGAGGACGACAGATTTATTCCGCAAAAAGCGGCGCAGGGTGCGCTCTATCCTGTAGGCGGCGGCATGATTGCCTCTGTCAACAATTACGGCAATCCTATAAGATCCATGTCTGTTTCGGGCATAAGTCAGATTAAAGAAGCTTTAGAAGACCTGGATGTTTCAAGCCTGACAGAGCCGCTTTTCATTGAGCTGCTCGCGTGTAAAGGCGGCTGTATAAACGGCCCTGTAACAAAGCAGAAAGCAGCTTCGGCGTTAAGACATGTTCAGCTTATGCAATATGCTGACAAGGTGGAAAAAACTCTGCCGAAAAAGATTCTCGACAACAGACCTGCGCTTCAAGGCACACTGCCTATAAATGCAATTCCACGTGCAGTGCATACAGAAGAAGAAATTCGCGGCGCACTGCGCACTGTCGGCAAGTACTCTACAAACGATGAAGTAAACTGCGCAAGCTGCGGCTATGACACCTGCCGCGCCTTTGCCGAAGCTATGCTCGATAACAGGGCAGAAAAGACAATGTGTGTTTCTTATATGCGGAAACTTGCGCAAAAAAAGGCAAACGGACTTATACGCGCAATTCCAGGCGGCGTTGTTATTGCAGACAAAGACTTGAAAATTGTTGAGTGTAACGAAAATTTTGCGCGTCTTTTAGGTTCAGACGTACTCGAAATGTACGAGATTAAACCCGGCATGGAAGGCGCGGATTTGGACAAACTTACCGGTTTTGCACGCTTTTTCTCTGACGTTATCTCGACAACCGGTCCTGACGTAATTGAGCGTGACGTGCACGAAGGCAAAAAGATTTTTCATGTTTCAGTCTTTGCAATTGAAAAAGAATCTATTGCAGGCGGCGTTATCGAAGATGTTACCGCCCCGGAAGTACAGAAACACAGAATTATAAGCCAGGCTAAAAAAGTTATAGACAAGAACCTGTCGGTTGTTCAGCAGATTGCATTCCTGCTCGGCGAAAACGCCGCCGAATCAGAGTCCATTCTTAACTCAATTATTGAGTCGTTCTCAGAGGATGAAGATGAACAGTGACAAGCCTTTTATTGAAGTAGCGCATTATCAGGTCTGCAAGTACAAGCAGGGCGCGCCCGGAGATGTCTTTCTCTCTCAGAAAAACTCCTCTGACGGCAGAGTTATCACCACTCTGTCTGACGGGCTTGGTTCTGGTATTAAAGCCGGTGTGCTTGCCACTCTGACAGCTACAATGGCAACGCGCTTTGTTGCTTCTGATATTCCTGTAAAGCGCGCTGCTGAAATTATAATGAACACACTGCCTGTCTGCCAGAACCGGGGCATAAGCTACGCAACATTTACGCTTGTTGATATTGAGCCGAACTCAACTGTGCGCATCGTCGAATACGATAATCCGCCATATATTCTGGTGCGCGAACAGACCGTTGTTGAGCCTTTAAAGGACATTTCGACTTTTGAGCGCAAAGACAAGTCTACAGCCCCAAAAATTGAGGCGCATCTGCACTATTCGCAGTATGAGGCAAGACCTGGTGACAGGCTTGTGTTCTTTTCTGACGGCGTAACGCAGGCAGGCATGGGCAGTGCGGAGCTTCCTTTTGGATGGGGGCTGGCAAACGTACAGGATTTTATCTTAAAAAAGATTCTGCTCAATCCGCAGATAAGCGCACGCGAGCTTGCGCGTCTTGTCGTCTATGAGGCATTGTTCCACGACAAGCACAAGGCAAAAGACGACATAACCTGCGGCGTAATATATTCAAGAAAGCCGCGCGATCTGCTTATTATGACAGGTCCGCCCATGTACAAAGAAAACGACACAAGCATTGCGCGCATTTTCAGTCTGTTTGACGGCAAAAAAGTTATCTGCGGCGGTACAACAGCTAATATTCTTGCAAGGGAACTTAACAGACAGATCAGGCTTCAGCTTAAGAATATAGACCCTTATGTTCCGCCTTTTTCTGAGATGGACGGTGCAGACTTGGTTACAGAGGGCATTATAACAATGGGAAAGGTCGCGGAAATGCTCGAAAAAGGCGACCAGTCGTCTTATACCAATGTGAATGCCGCCACAAAGCTTGTCGAGATGATTCTTGACAGCGACCGCATTCAGTTTGTTGTGGGTACAAAAATCAACGAAGCACATCAAGACCCGAATATGCCCGTTGAGCTTGAAATAAGACGTAACGTAATAAAAAAGATTGCGGCAATGCTCGAAGAGAAGTATCTTAAAGAAGTACATATTCAGTTTTTTTAAACTATACAATACAAAGGAGATTTTATGGAAAAGATTAAGATTTCAATCTGCACAGGAACAGCCTGCTTTGTTATGGGCGCATCAGAAATTATGCTCATCGAAGACAATCTGCCTGAAGACTTGCGCGGCAAAGTTGAAGTTGAAGGCATTACATGTCTTGAAAAGTGCAAAGACTCGTCCTGCGGCAAAGCTCCTTTTGTACTTGTAGACGGTCAGCTTGTACAACAGGCAACAGTCAATTCTGTTATAGAAAAAATAAGGACGATATTAAATGCTTAATCTCAATAATAAAACAGCTTTTATCAAGCGTGAAATTCTTGTGCGCATTGCGAAACTTCAGCTTGAAGGAAAACTTGAATCACAGGTCTATAAAATCCCTGCAGAAATGGCACCTAAAGGTTCTGTGCCGCACAGGTGCTGCATCTATCATGACCGGGAAATTCTGCGTATGCGCACTATGGCGCGCCTCGGCTTTTCTGTGGAAGACGCAGATGATGAAAAGCATTTGAACGAATTTGCTTCTGAAGCTTTGGAAAGAAAATCACCTACATGGCCTATGCTCACTGTCTTAGACGAAGCCTGCAACGCCTGTGTCCGTACTCACTTTATGGTAACAAACGCATGCCAGGGCTGTCTTGCCCGCCCATGTATGATGAACTGCGGAAAAAAAGCTATCGAAATCAAGAACGGCCGCGCGCACATTGACGAAGAAAAATGCGTCAACTGCGGTTTGTGTATGCAGAACTGTCCGTACCATGCAATTATCAAGATTCCTGTACCGTGCGAAGAAGCCTGCCCTGTCGGTGCAATCAGCAAAAACGAGAACGGCAAGGAGCGCATAGACTATGACAAATGCATTTTCTGCGGAAACTGCATGCGCGAATGCCCTTTCGGTGCGATGATGGACAAAAGCCAGCTTGTTGACGTGCTCAAGCACATAATGGCAGGCAAAAAGGTTGTAGCTATGTACGCGCCGGCAATTGCAGCCCAGTTCAGAACAGCACCAGGCCAGCTTGAAAGCGCGCTTCTTAAAGCAGGTTTCAGCCGCGTCTGGGAAGTTGCAATCGGCGCTGACATCTGCGCAGACAAAGAAGCGCACGAGTTTGAAGAGCGCATGAAAAACGGCGAAAAGCTTATGACAACGTCGTGCTGCTCGGCTTATGTGCGCGCTGTGCGCATTCATGTGCCGGAGCTTGCGCCCTGCATTTCTGACACAAGAAGCCCGATGCACTATACGGCAGAACTTGCCAAAAAAGAAGACCCTGACTGTATCAGCGTATTTATCGGACCATGTCTTGCAAAGCGCCGCGAGGGCTTTGACGACGAGCTTGTAGATTATGTTCTTTCAGTTGAAGAGATCGGCGCGCTTTTTATCGCAAAAGAAATTGAAGTTGCCAAAGAGCCGGCCGCCGGGCTTGCTACAATTCCGAGTGCTTCTGCGCGTAATTTTGCCGTTACAGGCGGTGTTGCAGAATCTGTTAAAATCAGGCTTAAAGACCCGTCAATCTTAAAGCCGGCTGTAATCAACGGGCTTAACAAAGCCGGAATGAAGCAGCTTGCTTCTTACGGCAAAATTCAGACTGGCGCTGTACAGCAGACTGAAACAGACCCCAATCTTGTTGAAGTTATGGCATGCGAGGGCGGCTGTATTGCAGGCCCCGGCGTTGTAACAAACCCGAAAATTGCCGCAGTTCAGCTTAAAAAATACGTTGAAGCCGGAACTCAAAACAAATAGCATATATAACAAAGCCCCTGTAAATCACAGGGGCTTCTTTTTTGGTTATTCGATGTTCAGTCTGTAGCGCAGAATCAAGTAACAGATTGTGAACCAGATTGCAGAGAAAACAACCGGAACCCCGAACAATATAAAGTAGGCAACTGCATCAGCTGAAGTCCACACACCAAGAGAGTCGGCAACATTTCCTTCGATGGTCAATCCTACAATGACAATCAGAATCTCAACCACGCGCTTGAACTTTGGCACTATATGACCCGTGCACATTGCCAAAAAGAAAAGCAGAATTGCTGACGAAAGCCAGAAAATATAGCCTAAACCGAAACGCAATACAGTCCAAACATTTTCATCCTCAAACCAATACGAGAAATTACCCCAGCCGTTCCATGCTGTCAAAGACGCTGAAAAACCGACTATTGTACAGAGGAAGCCCCAGATAAGGCAGCTTACAAGCTTGCTTGCAAGGTGGTTTGAAATTCCTACTGGAAGAGAAAAATTAAGATAAGCTTCGCTGCCGAAAAACGATTTCTTGAATCTGCCGCAAAGTATTACAATGCTTATACAGACAGAAGCTGTAAGCAGGCTGAAGCACAAGAACGACATGATTCCTTCCATCTGAAAAGAAACGTGACCGGAACCGCTTTGAAAATCAACCTTGTCTAACAAAGCAAAGCGTGTCAGCACACCGATAATCAGCACCGCACAATAAATCGGCAGAAGTGTTTTGCATGACGCAAAAAGTTCATATTTCAGCAGTTTGAAGAAGCGGCTGAACGAAAGTTTCAAATCTTCAAAACCGTATGAATTATTCTCAAGTTTTTTTGTTTCTGTCAGCATTTGAATTCCTCCCTGAAAAGTGCATCGATAGAAGTTCCTGTTTCCTGGCGTATTTCATCTACATCGCCGGTTCTGACAATCTTTCCGTTTTTAATAAAGATTGTATGTGTTAAAACTGCCTCTACATCAGAAATCAAGTGTGTAGAAATAAGCACAGCAGCATCCTCGTTGTAGTTGCCGATTATCGTGTTGAGAATATAATCGCGCGCGGCAGGGTCTACACCGCCGATCGGCTCGTCAAGCAGATAAAGCTTTGCCTTGCGAGACATTGTCAAAATCAGCTGAACTTTTTCACGTGTGCCTTTTGAGAGCGTCTTAAGCATGCTCTCTCTTTTGATATTCAGGCGCTGAACCATATCAAAGGCTTTTGCTTTGTCAAAGTCAGCATAAAAATCTTCAAACATTCTTATGAGCTGGTCAACAGACATCCAGTCATTCAGATAATCGTGGTCAGGCAGATAAGACACAACCTGTTTTGTTTTTACGCCGGGTTTGTTGCTGTCAATCAGCAGGCTGCCGCTTGTTGCAGTCAAAAGCCCTGCCGCTATTTTTATAAATGTACTCTTGCCTGAACCGTTCGGACCGAGCAGCCCGATTATTGAACCTGAAGGCAGATCTAAATCAATATTGTCTAATGCTGTTGTTGTGCCGTACTGTTTTGTAAGCCCGCGGCAAGAAAGAATCGTTGTCATTTGTACTCCTCCTGTTTAAGTGCTTCTTCTATAACAGACAAAAGCGAGTTTTTGTCATATCCCAATTTTTCCATACGCTGAATAAAAGATTTAATCTCGGCATCAGCAGACTCTTTCCGCATTTTTTCAATCTGCTCATTGTTGTCGGTTATAAACCTGCCGCTTGTCCGTTCTGTGCGCACAAGCTCAAGCCGTTCAAGCTCAGCCAGTGCCTTCTGCATCGTGTTCGGATTTACACCGGCTTCTAAAGCCAGATCTCTTACAGGCAGAACCTTGCTGTTCGGTGTAAGTTCACCGGAAAGAATGCTGCTCTTAAAAGACTCAACAATCTGAAGATAAATCGGTGAATTAGTGTCAAACTGAAACTTCATAAAACCTCCTTATAAAGAATTCTCACTAACAGTCTTGTATTACTGTACTGTTGTATTAAGTGTATAATACAGTAATACAAAAGAACAGTCAACTATTTTTTTTTGTTATTATTCAAATACTGACAGCAACGCAACGAAAAATCTTGACAGCAAGAATATACAATGTATACACTTTAGGTACGGAGGTAACTTATGCAGGCAATAGTTCAGAAATGGGGCAACAGCCTCGGTTTTAGAATTCCTTCTCTTTGGGCAAAAGAAAACAATGTAAAGAACGGAAGCACAATAGAAGTAATTGCTGAAAAAGGAAAAATAATAATTCTTCCTCAGAAAAAAACTCTTGATGATATGCTGGCAAAAGTTACTCCAGAAAACATCCATTCAGAAATATCAACAGGCAGCCCGGCAGGTAATGAAGAATGGTAAATACTGATTATATCCCCGAAAAAGGCGATTTAGTCTGGCTAGATTTTGATCCGCAGACCGGGCATGAACAGAAATGCAGACGTCCTGCAATCTGCATTTCACACAAACAATATAACCAGAAAATCGGACTTGCTTTATTCTGCCCGATTACAAGCCGTATCAAAGGCTATCCATTTGAGATTGTATTAGATAAGCATTCAATAAACGGCTGCATTTTAAGCGACCAGGTAAAAAATCTTGATTATAAACAGCGGAATTGCGACTTTATAGAAAAATCAACAGCCGAAGAAATTGATACTGTTATAGAAAATATAAAGCTATTAATTGAATAATACTGCAATGCAACGAAGCGCACATAATGCAAAATATTGCATTGTTTTCAATTATTCGATATACTTTGCGCCATGTTAGCACAAATATTAGCCGTTTCAATTTTTGTTGTAATGTTCGTGCTCATTATCTTTGAGATTTTTGAGCGCCATTACATAACTTTGGTTTGCGGAGCACTGACACTGCTCCTGGTTTTCGGGCTCGGCATGAAAAGCATGACCGCAGTTATAGACACACTCAACTTCAAAAGCATTTTCACGCTTGATTTCTGGTATGCTGCAGGTCATGCAGAAGAATCTTCAAGCGGCATCAACTGGGCAACAATCATCTTTATTGCCGGAATGATGGTCATGGTAGAAGGCATGGCCCGCGTCGGCTTTTTCAGATGGCTCTGTATGCTTCTTGCAAAAGCAGTAAAATATCAGATTATTCCAATTTTTGTTACGTTCATGATTATGTCAGGCGTACTTGCAATGTTCATTGACTCAATCACAGTCATTCTGTTCCTTGCAGCCGTAACTGTTGAATTAAGTCAGCTCTTAAAGTTCAACCCGTTACCGATGATTCTTTCTGAAATTTTCTGTGCCAACCTAGGCGGCAGTGCAACAATGTGCGGTGACCCGCCAAACATCATCATCGGAACTTCTTTCGGCTATTCATTCACAGACTTCATTTTAAACACTGGTGCAATTGCCGGAATCAGCATGATTTTCACGCTCATATTCTTCTATTTTTCTTTCCGCAAAGATTTGGCTACAAAAGAAACTGTGGACACTTCGAATTTTCCTACACCGGAAAGCGCAATTACAGACAAAAAAGGCTTCATCGTAAGCACAATCATCTTTCTTACAGCAATCGTGCTGCTTGTTACTCATGCAACAACAGGCCTTACGGTTGCAACAATCGGCACCTTTATTGCAATTATCACACTGATTACTTCTATAAAATATATTCCCGAACTGATGTCAAAAGTTGATTACAAGACACTTCTGTTCTTCATCGGGCTTTTCATTGTTGTCGGCGGTCTTGAACAGACTGGAATTCTTGAAATTGTTGCAGGTTTTATTGGCAAAATTTCCGGTGGTAACGTATACTTAATGATAGCAATTATCATCTGGGTAAGCGCAATCGCAAGTGCGTTTGTAGACAATATTCCGTTTGCAGCAACAATGATTCCGGTTGTGCAGTCACTGGCTGCTACAACTGGTGTAAGCCTGCCGACAATGACATGGGCTCTTGCCATGGGAACAGACATCGGCGGCAGTGCTACTCCAATCGGTGCAAGTGCAAATGTTGTCGGAACTTCCGTTGCGGCTAAAGCCGGTTATCCTGTAAGCTGGGGTCTTTACTGTAAGAAAGCCGTTCCTGCGACGATAATTGTAATGGCTATTAGTACAATCAGCATCTTTATAAGATATCTGTAAAAACGGGGAAATTATGGGCAAACAAGTAATCATTTCTATCGGGCGTGAATACGGAAGCGCAGGTCATTTGATTGCCGAGAAACTGGCGGCAAGATTGAACATGGACCTTTACGACAGAAACCTTCTTGATGAAGTTGCAAACGTCAAGAATGTTGATACCAACAATTTATCAAAATACGATGAAAAACCGCACCGTTTTTTCGGCAGCAGAACAGTAAGGGGCTATTCAAATTCACCTGAAGAAAATGTTGCTCAGCTTCAGCTTGCTTTGCTTAAGTCAAAAGCCGCTGACGGTGATTCGTTTGTCATTGTTGGCCGTTGTGCTGATGACATTTTCAGAGGAATGGAAAACTTCATTTCAGTTTTCATTTATGCTGACAGAGATGCCCGCATAAAGCGTGTAATTGAGCGCCACCCTGAGCTTGACGAAAAACAGGCTGTAAAAAAGATTGACCGCCACGACAAAAACAGAGCAGCTTACCACAACTACTTTGCGAAAGGCGGCAAGTGGGGTGACAAAGCAAACTACGATTTGTGTGTAAACTCTACAAGACTTGGCCTTGAAGGCACTGTTGACTTTTTGTGCAAATACATCGAGCAGAGGCTCGGTCACTAATAATTAACCGGGGGCATTACGTGCCCCCTTTTCTTTTCCACCGAATAAATCAATAAATCTTTCAGCTATTCACTTAAAAAAGTTGTATAAACATATTTTATGGTCTATACTTTTTATGGTTGGTTGTTCCAACAAAAACATCAGAAGGAACATGCTAAAAAGTAGAAATGAAAGACAAAAGATATTTTGACGAAAAATTTATTTTCTATAAAAATCTTCAATTCTATACTATGGTAATAGCATGTCTTTCCAATGTAATGTATCTTTCATCTGATTTTGATATTTACGGCGGATTTTCAATAAAGATTCTTATATGCCGTCTTATTCCCATAGTTTTTCTGCCTGTATATGTCAGCCTTTTTCAATTTTCAAATAAAACCCCTCATTTCAAGCAGTTTACTTCGTTTTTCATGTTTCACCTTCAGCATATTACCACCGTTGCAAGCTGCTACTTTTTAGGCCAGACAAACCATGTATGTGAAGGCAACATGGTATTCATGATTGTCATTTTCATTCTTGGAATATGCAGCAACATAAACTACGCGCTTATAAGCATGGCACTGTTCTGGGCTTGCTTTCTTCTTTCGGGTTTCTTTATTCAATATGAAGAACTGTCTGTTGTCATTGTGAATATGCTGCCGGTCGCAATCGGCACAATGATTCTGCTTGTTCCGCTGAACAACACCTATAAAAAGCAGTACGAATACCGCAATCAGATTAATTTTCTTGCCTATCACGACTGGCTGACAAGACTATACAGCCGGAATGCGCTGCAGCTTTTCTGCTATGAGAACACAACCATTCTGACACGCCAGAATGTCAGCATTGCAATTATTGACATTGACAACTTTAAGAAGATCAACGACGCAAAAGGCCACACCTACGGCGACAAATGTCTTGAGCTTTTGGCTGACATAATCCGCAGCTGCCTGCTGAAAGGCGATTTTGCCATGCGCTGGGGCGGCGAAGAATTTGTGCTTGTCATAAAAAGCAGCAATGACGCATTTATAATTGTTGAAAACATCCGCGAGCAGATTCAGCTGCAGACAGACTTTACTATTTCAATTGGTCTTACACATTACACAGGCAAAGAACTTGAAACCGACGTAATGAAAGCCGGCGAAGCGCTTTTGTACGCCAAAAAGCACGGCAAAAACAAGACTGTTGAATATGAAAAAATTCACGACGCCAAAACAAAAGACCAAAGACGCTAAGAAAAATTCTAAGCATATAAGCCATAAACTTCCACGTTATTTCTCTCCCCTAATGTCATTGCGGGTCGAAGGCAAAGCAAGCCCTTTGAGCACCTTGTTGAGTAAATATCAAAAATAAGCTATATTTTTCTTTACTTATATAGAACATCATTTTTAAGGACATATTGTAAATGAAAAAAATTGCATTGATCACAGGCATTACAGGCCAGGACGGTTCGTTTCTTGCAGAATTTCTGCTCGACAAGGGCTACGATGTTCACGGAATTATCCGCCGTTCTTCATCTTTTAACACAGGCAGAATCGAGCACCTTTACATTGACGACTTAATTGAAGACATTCACAAAGACCGCCGAGTTCACCTTCATTACGGCGACATGACAGATTCAATGAGCATAACCCGCCTCATCAGAGAAATTCAGCCGACCGAAATCTACAACCTTGCGGCACAATCACATGTAAAAGTTTCATTTGAAGTGCCGGAATACACAGCTGATGCAGATGCAGTCGGCACTTTAAGAATTCTTGAAGCAGTACGTTTCCTCGGTCTTGAAAAGAAATGCCGCATTTATCAGGCTTCTACTTCAGAGCTTTTCGGCAAAGTTCAGGAAGTGCCGCAAAAAGAAACAACACCTTTCTACCCTACTTCGCCTTATGCTGTTGCAAAACAATATGGTTTCTGGATTACCAGAAACTACCGCGACGCTTACGGCATGTTTGCCGCAAACGGCATTTTGTTCAACCACGAAAGCGAACGCCGCGGAGAAACCTTTGTTACAAGAAAAATTACACTTGCTGCCTCACGCATTGCACACGGTTATCAGAAAAAACTTTATCTCGGCAACCTGAACGCACTGCGTGACTGGGGCTATGCAAAAGACTATGTAGAATGCATGTGGCTCATTCTTCAGCACGACAAGCCTGATGACTTTGTTATTGCTACTGGTGAGCAATATTCTGTCCGCACTTTCTGCGAGCTTGCATTCAAAGAAGCCGGAATTGAGCTTGAATTCAAGGGCAAAGGCGTAAATGAAAAAGGCTACAACAAAAAAACAGGCGAAGTTCTTGTTGAAGTTGATCCTGCATATTTCAGACCTTCAGAAGTTGAGACATTGCTCGGTGACCCGACAAAAGCCAAAAACGAGCTCGGCTGGAACCCGCGCAAAACCTCATTTGAACAGCTTGTAAAACTGATGATGAAACACGACATGGAATTTGTTAAGAAAGACCATGATTCAAAAGTAAAAGGCTAATAAAATGGAAAAGAACGCTAAAATTTACGTTGCAGGACACCGCGGACTTGTAGGCTCTGCCATTGTAAGAAACCTGACCCAGAAGGGCTATACAAATATCGTAACAAGAACTCACAAAGAGCTTGATCTTCTTAATCAAAGTGCTGTAAACGCATTTTTTGAGACTGAAAAGCCTGAATACGTTTTTTTAGCAGCAGCTCATGTCGGCGGAATCGGTGCAAATTCAACCTACCCCGCTGACTTTATTTACCAGAATATGATGATCGGCTTTAACGTTGTTGAAGCTGCGCGCAAGAATGGCGTTAAAAAGCTCATGAACCTCGGTTCTACTTGCATTTACCCAAAAATGGCACCGCAGCCAATTCAAGAAGAATCGCTTCTTACAGGGCCGCTTGAACCGACAAACGATGCTTACGCCCTTGCAAAAATCAGCGTAATAAAATTGTGCACAAGCTATAACAAGCAGTTCGGCACAGATTTTCTCTCAGTAATGCCGACAAACCTTTACGGACTTGAAGACAATTACGAACTTCAGGGTTCGCATGTTCTGCCTGCAATGCTCAGAAAATTCCATGAAGCAAAAGTTTCAAAAGCTGATGTTGTAGAACTGTGGGGCGACGGTTCTCCTTTAAGAGAGTTTCTCTACAGCGACGACCTTGCAAACGCCGTTGTCTTCCTTATGGAAAACAAACATGCCGCAGATCTCCGCACACCGACAGGCGATTTTGTAAATGTAGGTTCCGGCAAAGAGCTGACAATCAAACAGCTTGCAGAAACTATCTGTGACATTGTCTACAAAGACGCACCTGGAAGAACCTGCAAAATCAACTGGAACACAAACATGCCGAACGGAACACCGCGCAAGCTTTGCGACATAACCAGACTTTTGAATTTGGGCTGGAAACCAGAAGTTGAGCTTAAAGACGGAATTGCACGCATATACGACTGGTACGTTAAAAACCAAGACTCTATAAAGGGAAAATAATCAGAATGGAACAGCTTTCGCTTTTTTCAGATGCAGACAGCGAACAGGCTGTTGTTGTCTATACAGACGGCGGCTGTTCCGGAAACCCGGGAGCAGGCGGCTGGGCTTGCGTAATAATTGACGAAGCCGCCGCAGCTTCAGGCAAAGCACAAAAAGAGCAGTGCTTTTCCGGCGGAGAAAAATGCACCACAAACAACCGCATGGAGCTGACCGCTGTAATTACAGCCTTGACCTTCATAGCTTCTTCACCCGAAAACCTTTCACGCCCTGTTTCAGTTTATACAGACAGCCAGTACGTTAAAAACGGAATTACCACCTGGATAAAGGGCTGGAAACGCAACGGCTGGCGCACAGCCGACAAAAAGCCTGTCAAAAATCAGGATTTGTGGCTTGCCCTTGACGAAGCTGTCTCAAAGCTTTCTGTAAGATGGGTCTGGGTAAAAGGCCACGCCGGCATAAAATACAACGAACTTGTAGATTCACTCTGCCAAATGGAAATCAAAAAATACAAATAGCCGAAGTAACTAGCTTTTCAGGCGGTTCATTTCAGAGCGGATAACTAGCAGCCGCCTATGAAGCTCTTTTACCTGATTAAGGCTTGTCATTATTTTTGACTGCATATAAACATCGGTGAGAAGACCGTCAAAGACAAAATCTGCAAAAGTAGCAAATGTCGCATCGTTCATCGTAAAATCAGCAGGCATAACAACATCATTAAGCTCACGCCTTAGCTGTTCAAGCAGCTCATTTACGCGGTAAGAAACATCGGCTGCAGAGCTGAGCTTTGCGTGCTTTATGAGGTTTGTCAAAAAGCCACCGCCTGCAATGTCAATAAAGCCCCAATTTCTAGCGCTTCTAAAATTGTGCTCCATTTTTTCGACAAGCGGAATAAGCTCATCTAAAACCCGCAATACATCGTTTACTTCTTTAAGATTTTTCTCATCTGTCATAACTGCAACTATAATTGTTTGCACAATCTTCCGCAAGCACAGCATATGCTGTCGATTATGGAGCACGGTTCAAAACCACGCCCTTTGTACACCATCTCCCAACAAGTGCCCTCTTGTGCACCAGTTACAAGTTTGCGCTCTGCGCAAACTTGGCCGTTTTGCAAGATAAAGCCCATCCCGTAGATAAAACTATTGCAAAACGCTTTCCCCTTATAGCTTGAGATTAACAGCCAATTATGCAATAATAGCCGTACTACTCACAGGAGAGTGACATGAAGAAGACTTATTTATTCCTTTTAGTTGCGGCTGCGGCAATAACCGTATTAACAGGCTGCAAAAAAGAAAGCGCAAAAACAGAAGAAGCACCTTCAATTTCAAGTGAAGAGCTTTCAATGGCAGAAGTAAAGCTGCCTGAACCTGTTGCAGAAGTAGAAACTTCGGGCTTTACACTTGAAGATTTTAAAGCAAACAAAGACGGCGTAAAAGCAGAAGCCCACAAAAAATATCTCACAGATACGCTCTCGTTTCTGCCAGTGCCAAAGTCTATACAGCAGAACGACAGCACAGCCGTTGTAGTTTCAAGAAAATGCAAGCTCTACCCGGTTCAGTCTGTTTCAACAGATAAAGAAGCAGAAAACTTAAAAGACGGCATAGAAATTCCAATCGGAACAGTTCTGAACATCTCTCAAGACAAAGACAAAATAAGTTCAACCGGTAAAGAAGAATGGTACTGCGGTATGTTCAATTATGAGAACAACTGGAACTGGTTTTACAAGACCGAATACGAAGGACAGAAAGGCATTGTATTCGGCGCAGATTTGTTCTTTGGCAATACAGACCGCAACAATATTTTAAGCCTCTTATACAAAAGTAATGGAAGATTCGACAATTTCTACCCGATATGCGGTTATGATCCGATTTCGCCGGAACTTCAGACAAGTCTGCACACAAATAGAATTGCGCTCCAGGAAGTTGCAAAAGACGAATATTGGCTTAGTGCAGACAAACCGGACGACATGCTTTCTTTGTACATGAATCATACAAAGAGCAATCCTTTTGGCTGGTCTTATTCTTCTATGGGAAGCGGACTTACACCGCTCTTTATAACGACTGATCTCTTTGCACATTCGCAGCATCTTATCTTTGATGCAATGCTTCAGCATGTTGAAGAAACTGCTTTTATAGACAAGCTTATAAGTATATGCGACAGCTATATTGCAAAACTCAACGAACTGCGCGATTCAACAATCGACTCTGCTGAAAACATCAGCAAAAAAGCAACAGACATGGTAACAATCAACGACATTGTAATAAGCAGTGGCGAAACCGTAGAAAAAGCCATTCTCTATTTTCAGACAGCGCGCGCACTTCTTGAGCTTGCACCTCCTGTTCAAGAAAAAAAGGACTATTATGGTGCAGACGAAAAAGAGCCGGAAGTAGACAAAGCCGCAATTCTTGCAAAATATCCAGAAAGTGTGCAGAAAGAAATCGCGCTTATGGATGCAGCAAAAGGATTTGACAAATCTTATGTCCTTGCATTCTCAGACGGCGTACAATACAAAGAAGATTATTCGCAATACAAACCGCGCGGACACTACACAAAGAATGAACGCCTCAAGGCATATTTCCGTGCAATGATGTGGTTCGGCAGAATCAATTTTAATGTTGCCGACCCGGATACACTCAAAGGCGACCCGAACAAACCTTTGGCAGACCCGCAAATCCTGGGTCTGCGCATGACACCGATGTCTCTGCTTGTTACAGATTTGACAACAAAAGATGAAGCACTTTTTGCAACCTGGCGCGATCTTTTTGAGCCTATAACAAGCTTAATCGGAAAATCTGACGATTTGAGCTTTTTAGACGTTATGCCTCTGTGGAAAGAAGAAAATGTCACAGATGTTCTTTCATGGATTACAGACAAAGAAAATATCTTAAAATTTGCAGAAAAAGCAAATGCCAGACTTGAACCGCCTGCAATTTCCGGTAACAGCATTTTTCAGGCAAACCAGGCTGACGCAAGCGGCAACCCTTCAATGGGCTGGAGACTTTTCGGACAGCGTTTCACTTATGATTCATGGATTCACCAGAAAGTTTCGCCGCCGCGTCTTTATTCAAGAGACATGGTTATGGGCCTTGATATCATGAAAGCGTTCGGCTCGCATACAGCAGATCTTTATCTCCGCGATGAATATGAAGCACACGATGAATTAAAGCCGAAACTCAACGAGCTTGAACAGTTCTTTGCAAGTAAAGACGAAAAATTCTGGACAGGCACATATTACAACATGGTTCTGTTTGAGACAGCAGCCCAGTCACGCTTTGAACCAGGCTCAGGCTTTTACTTTACAGAAACACCAAAATGGGCAGTCAAATCAATGCTCGCCTCTCATGGAACATGGGCAGAGCTCAGACATGACACAATTCTTTATGTAAAGCAGGTTTACGGCGAGCGAGCAGGCGGCGATGACATAGAGCCGACATACCGCGCAGAAAAGCTTCCGCAGACAGTTCATTACATTGAGCCGAATATTCCGTTCTTTGAAGGCTTTAGAATTGCAAACGCCCTGCTTGCAGAGACTTATGCTCATTATGGGCTTTACGATGACAAGGCTAAAGAAGCTATAGACGGACTTCAGAAACTTGCAGACAGGGCGCTTGAAATTACAAAGCTCGAACTCAACGACCAGCCTGTTTCTGAAGAACAGCTCGCATGGATTGCAACAATTCCTTCGGAACTTGTAAATTATGTTATGGTTTATCAAAACCCTTACGGCTATTCATCAGATGAAGAACAGTTCAAAATGGCAGTAATCGCCGATGTCTATACAAACTCTGATCTCGGAATGGTGCTCGAAACAGGTGTCGGCATTCCGTACCGCATTTACGTTGCGCTTAACGACGGTCAGGGCGGCAAACGCATTGCAGTCGGCTACACTTTCAGCTACTACGAATTCCCGCATCCGATGGAAGACCGCCTTACAGACGAAGCTTGGAAAGAGGCTGTTTACAGCGGACAGTCGCTCGAAGCATTCAAGCCGTTCTGGAGCCAGAACCAGATTCTGAAAGCGTCCGGCTTTGGCAACTAATCGCAAAATCTTAATCGTTGCAGTGGCTGCAATTACGGCGGTCACTGCAATTCTGATTATTTTATTCCCTTCACTTAAAACTGAAGCTACCGCTCCCAAGTCACAGGCTGAACCGGGGGCGGCTTTTTCTCCAGAAATAGCAGAATCTACAAGAGCAAGATTTTACTGCGAAGACACAGACGAGAACCATCTTCTACCCACAACCAAAATCCCAAAAGAGAGTTCACTTTCCCCAAACGATGTGCCTGTTGCAGGCATTGTAAGCCACCATATTCTTGCTCACTCCCAGATAGACGGCTGGTTTGCAGAGCTTGCTGCGCACAGACCGGAAATTTCTACATTTTTGGTGCTTTCGCCCTCTCACTGGAATCTCTCAACGGGCTTTTTCTCTGTTACTTTTGGTTCGTGGATTGTTTCAAGCGGGGCAAATGGCGGCGGTGCACAGCAGCTCGTAGACACAGACTTTAAGCTTGAGAGCAGACTTAAAGAAGCGCTGAACGCAAAAATTGACGACACCGCCTTTGCAAGCGAGCACGGCGTTTCGGCACTTGCGCCATATATAATGAAATATTTTCCAAATGCAAAGATTGCAGCTGTTATTTACAGCGGCGAACCGCCTGTAAACCAGCCGCTTGCAGAAGAATTGTACAATGCTGTAAGAGCCTGCACTGATCCGGCAAATCCAGAGAATGACGGCGTTTTTCTTCTGATTTCATCAGATTTTTCGCACCACCAAACCCCGAAAGTTACAAGAACAAGAGATGACAGAAGCCGCCTGTTTTTAGAAGCTCCGTCAAAAGAGCCCTGGATTCTAGCCGTCTGCGACAACCGCCCCGCAATGTACACGCTGCAAAAGCTTCTGCCGGAAAGCATCAGAACAACAATTCTCTGCAACACCAACTCTTATGAGCTTTCCAGCGAAGGCGCCGACGACATAACAAGCTACTTCTTCTGCTTTTTCAGCAAATAGTGTTTCGCCTTTGGATTTATCTACACTCTTAGAATAATCTAGCGAAACGACCAAGTTTACGCAAAGCGTAAACTTGTAACTGGTGCACAACGTCCGTCTTTGCGAGGAGCGCAAGCGACGAAGCAATCTACTTCAAAAGTTGTTGCACACCATTAGATTGCTTCGCCTTCGGCTCGCAAAGACGGCGGGCTTAAGCTAGTCAGTTAAAAATTCGCCGGAAGATTTTGTGGTTCTATTGCCTTCGTTATAATCAAGAATTTCAAGCTTCTTGATGCGGGCAACATAATACTTTTTCGGTTTTGAGCGCGAAAGATCATCGTCTACATAAGTGTAGATTTTGTCTGTATAAATATTGAAATAGCCTACATAGCCTTTTGGAATTGTTTCTTCGATTTGCTTAAGCAGCTTTTTGCTTATAACAAAAAAGAGCGAAACTTTCTCATAAGGCTCTGCCCAGAATGTAGGGCGCTGTGTCAAAGAAGACACAGAAATGCGGTAATAGCCTTCAAAAGGTTCACCGGCTTCTGGCGAAATAGACGCATCAAGAATCTTTACTCTTTTTCCGTTGTACTTTTCATAAGAATTATAGAACTTGGTAAAAGAAACTTCTGACATGCTGCTGCGTTTTTCTTTTTCAAGCGCAAAAAGCACAGTATGCAGAGTGTTTATTGTTTCTTGAATTTCACCTTCTTCATAGGAATCGCGAGCCTCATCAAGCAAATCCATGATTTCATCAGCTGAAACTGTGCTCACAATAAAAACAGCCAAAACTACAAGAAAAATCTTTTTTAACATACTCCCTCCAAGGGTTAATTTGATACATATAGTATCGACCCTTTTTGCACTAAAAGCAATCCACTTGAATCGAAAAATTCTAACGCAAATGTATTTCAGCTTTTAGCGGCAGATGGTCTGACAAGCCGTTTCCCGAATAAAGCTTATAAGCATTCGGCGTGCCGTCATAGCGCACAAACATGCGCCCGTTTACGGTTCCGCAGAAGCCGAACCTGTACTTTTCTGAAAACAAGAAAATATGATCTATCTGCTCCCATTTGTCTCTAAAATAATAAGAGCCTTCATCAACGTCCGCCGTTTTAAACCAGACAGATTCAGCCTCTTCTGTGGAATTATTAGTGCAGAACAAGATTTTCCGGCTTTCTCTGTCAATTTCAAATTCTGCGGTTGTCTGGTTAAAGTCACCGGCTGCAATTATGAGCGAATTTCCGGCAGCTTCTTTTTTTAGCTGAGAAACACATTCAGCAAGCAGCCTGTTCTGGCACTGCCTTATAATTTTGCCTGTCTCTCCGCCAGAAGCCTTTGACTTCCAATGATTCACAAGAACAACCACATCTTTTTCAGCAACTTTTACATGCACCTCAAGCACAGGACGCAGTGTTGCAGGTAAAACTTGCGGAAGCTGAATCTGATGTGTCTTTGCACCTGTTATGGGATAGCGCGAAAAAAGCACAAGCCCGAGAGAGCTGCCCGGCTGACGCGCAAAAACCGCATAGCGCAGACTGCTAGTATATGGAAGAACATTCACAATATCGTACACAACATTCAGGTTTTCTATTTCTTCTAAAGCAATAATATCTGCATCTATTTTTTCAAGTGCATCGGCAAGGCGCAATAGCCTTACATAATATTTTTCTTCAGACCAGCCGCTTTTTGAGCTTGAATATTCAGAATATTCGTTCCCTGAAAAATCTGCGTCAAAAAATGTCTGCGTGTTCCAAGTTGCAATGCTGATTTTTTTAGGATTCTTATAAACGGTGAAACGGACGGCTTTATAAACAAGCAGCCCGGCAAGACAAATTACAAAAATCAGTTTTTCTCTGTTCATATACCTCCAAAGCCTGCGCCAAAACAGCGCGACAAGCTTCTAAGGTATATTCGAATTATTTTCGTTTTTTTTGTTTTATTTTACTACAATTGTTATAAAAGTGCTCTCACCGCTCTCAGAAACAGCCTCTAAACCATGCCTACCCTGCTCTACCGGAATATACCATGAGAACGGCCGTTCAGAAACACCGAACAGAACACCGTCTATATAAAGCGCAGCTGTATTTCCCGTTCCGCCGGCAACATCAATTTTAAGATTCTGCATTTCGCGGAGTGAGCTGTCGTAAATAAAGACGGCGTTGTCCTGCGGATAGACAAACTCAAAAGCGCCGCCGTAAGAGAGCGAGCCGTTCATGTTTTTGCCGCCAAACCAGCGCTGGTATTCATTCGGATAATTTATTTCGATTCTTCCGTTTCTGAAAACGTGATAAGAACATGGCTCAAGCTGTGTGCCTGCAAGCACAAACTCTTCTGCAACAGCCGTACAATATTCTGTAGGCGCCATGCCCGAAAGCGCGCAAACCTTCCGTTTGGTGAATTTTTCAGGCTTGTCAAAAGCCATTTCTTCTTTTGTGGCATTATTGCTCTTTTCAAGACTGTCTAAAATATAGCGCACAACTCCGGCAGGAATAGAACTGCCGGTTTCACCGATTACAGTTTCGCCTGTTACGTTGCCCATCCAGACACCGGCGGTATAGCGCTTGGTAGAGCCGAGTGCCACAATGTTCTGAAACTGATTTGAAGTGCCGGTCTTGAAAATTGACGGATAAGGCGTGTCAAAAACTTTTGCAAAGCCAAAGCCCAGAGAACGAGCATTTCTGTCAGAGAGCATGTCGCAGATTATTGCGGCGGTGTCTTTTGAATAAACTCTGATTTCTGTTTTATCTTCGTTTTCAGCTTCACCGGCAACAAACTTAAGATTTCTCACAGTTCCGCCGCGGGCAAAAACCGTAAAGCCGCGGACAAGCTCATACAAAGGCACTTCGCCGGAACCAAGCGCAAGCGAAAGCCCGAGATTATTCCGCTGCTCATAAAGCGAATCAAAGCCGGCTTTTTGCAGAAGCTCTATATAGCGGTCAATGCCGAGCCTGTAAAGCAGCGTAACAGCCGGAATGTTCAGGCTTGAAGCAAGGCACACGCGGAAACGCTGCGGACCGTTAAAGCGGTTGTTGAAATTCTGCGGAACATAAACTTCTGAGCTGCCATAATCTGTGGGAACATCTGGCAGAACAGTTGTCGGCGGGAAACCGTTGTCTAAAGCCATTGCATAAAGAAAAGGCTTCATCGAGCTGCCCGTCTGGTTTCTTACAAGCACACCGTCTATCTGCCCTGTGTCTTCGCGGTAAAAATTTGTACTGCCGCACCACACAAGAATTTCGCCGGTCTGATTGTCTAAAACCAAAGCCGCACCGTCTGCAACACGCGCGTCTGAATACATGTTCAAAGTCTGTTCGATATGCCGCCTTACATTTTCTGTGAATTCTGCGTCAATCGAAAGTCTTACGTCCGGGGGAATAACGCCTTTATACTGGGTTTTAACCCAGTTCATAAAATGCGGTGCTTCTTCTGGATAATCAAAAGAAGCTGCTGACGGAACCTGATTTATGTACAAGGCAGGCCGCCGCGGTATAAGAGAAAGAGCCTTTATCTGCTCATTGTTCAATTCATAAAGAGAAAGAGCGTAGAAATTTCTTGCGGCACTTGTTATGCCTTCCGTTCTAAAACCAAAAGGCAGATTATTCAAATAAAGTTCCAGAATCTGCTTCTTGTTAAGCTTGGTTTCTATCCAAACAGCAAGAAACGCTTCTTTCAGCTTGCTGGCTACTGTTGCGCGTTTAGAGCCGCGCGGCACAACCATTCTGGCAAGCTGCATTGTAATTGTAGAAGCGCCGCTTACAGTACGCCTGTTCTGCACGTTCTGCACAGCCGCCCGCACAATTGAAGGCAGATGCACACCATGGTGCTTATAAAATGCGCTGTCTTCTGCTTCTATAAAAACAGTCTGAACTTCGGGCGGAATCTTTTCAAGAGGAGTCCATTCGCGGCGCAGACCGTCATCAAGTGCCATAATCTCTACAAGATTATTATTGCGGTCGTAAAAGCGCGTGCTGTACTGATGGTTTTTAAATTCATTTAAGGCTTTGAAAGGCAGAAGCTTTAACGTCAGAAGCAGTAGAAGCCATGCCAAAAAAGCAGCTGCCAGAACTTTCAGAATAATCCTTAAAAGTCCCGGCAGTTTTTTCCACAAAGAAACTGTACCGGCAGAAACACCGGCACAGCATTTCACAAACTTATTCAATAATCCAGACCTTGCCGTTTGAACGGCCGAATATTTCAGGCTCATACATACATTCTGCTGTAACAGAAGGTGTCTGATATGTGCCGGAACGGACGGCTCTGAACAAGAAGTCTACTTCCTGTCTTCCGCGTCCCATATAGTTCCAGAAGTACTGAACTTCGTTTTCATAAATCGTTTCATTAGACAATCTTGTGTAGTAGTCGTCCCACCACCAGTCATCGCTGTGTTTCTCGTTCTTTTCCTCATATTCCTGGAACGAACCTGTAGTAACAAATGCTGCATTCTGAATTTCAGCACCGGCAGGAACAGGAACACGCAGAGCAACGAAGGTGCGGTCTCTAGTTGTAGAGATCACTACATGAGCTTTGTAAGTCTTTCCTGCTACAAGCTTGTCGCCTGTAACAATCTGACCTGTAGCAAGATCTTTGTATTCGCAGAATACGCTCAAGCCTTCGTCGCGCGCAAACTGCTTGTCTGCAGTAACAGCGTATTTCATCGAGATTGTGTAGAACAAATCGCCTGTACCGTTCTTAGAGAACTCAACAG
>CAMJMF010000015.1 GCA_946406925.1 uncultured Spirochaetales bacterium
GAAAATAAGTGCCGAAAGTGTAGCTTGTAAAAGCCGCCGCATTAAATGCAAGCGTTGTGTGACCAGACGGAAAAGACTTGTGCCAGTCGCCTGAATTAACTTCTTTCTGCGGATAGCCTGAATAGTACATATACGGGCGTATTCTGTTCGCAATGTTCTTGCCGAATTCTTTTGCGCTGTATGCCCAGAGCATTGATTCAAGATACATCATACCGATTGTAAGAAAATCAGACTTAGGCGCGGCAAACATAACTATTGCAGGTGTAAGCATTGTTGCAACTTGCAGAACATCGCCGGTAATATCAAGAGTCTTTGAGTACGGGTTCATAAAAACGCTGTCAATGCCTGTAATTGAATCCGGGTCATACGGTGAGCCGATGAATATTGGCGCGTTGTTCTTTTTTTCGTTTCTTTTTTCAATGAGATAATCAACGCCGAGAAAAGCCGCGCCGCCTACAGTAATGAGTGTGTCACCGACAGGGTCAAGCGCAAACGGATGCTCTTCTTTGGTAGGAACAAAGTCCTGCGCATATTTACCGTCTTTCTGGGCGCGCAGACCGTTTGCAATATCGCTTTTAGATTGTGCTGTAAGTGGAATTTGTGCACACAGAATAAAGAGCATTAAGCTCAAAATGTAATGCGAAAACTTATGATGACCATTTAAAATAATTCCAGCTGTGCGCATAAACAAGATGATAGCACGCAAACCAGAAAACTACAACAGCTCAGGAGCATAATTGCAGCGCATATATGAACGGGCTTAATATGGCGGATTCTAGGTTGCTGTGTTATAATAAGACCCAAGGAGGTGCAAATATGTCTTATGAGGTTTTAGAAAAAAGCTATGCAACTTTGACAACTGAACAGCAAATGGTTGTTTATAATCTTGTTATGGCTCTTGAAAAATTAAATTCAAAACAGAACGATACTCCTAAAAAGCGTACATTTGGAAAATTTTCTGGTACTGCAACTGCTGTGTTCTCTGATGATTGGGCAATGACAGAAGAGGAACTTTGCGATTTATGAAATATTTGATTGATACGCATATCTTAATATGGCTTGCTGTTTCACCGGAGAAAATCTCAAAAGAAGTTTTTGAGATAATTGAAAACCCTTTGAACGAAATTAATATTTCTACAATAAGCCTTTGGGAGATTGCAATAAAGCTTTCTATTAAAAAACTTGATTTGAAAGGTTTAGAAATTTCAGATCTGGTTCAGATTTGTGAAGAACAGAATATAAAAATAGTTCAACTACCGATTTCTGCTGTAATTCAGTACAAAAAAATCCCAATAAAAGAAAATCATCGTGATCCATTTGACAGAGCTCTAGTAGCTCTTTGTATTTCTGATGGATATATTTTCCTTTCGCATGATGCAAAGATTGGTCAATACGAACAGGACGGACTTGTTTATAGAGCTTGATTTATTGCCGTTACTTGTAAAGCAGCTTAAACTAATTGCTCTGAAGGGCTGAGATGAAGGCGCGCTTTTCTTCTTTTGATTTGAACACGCTTTTAGGCACAAGCTCAATCTGGTTGGGCGCAAGGTAGACTGCAATTGAAAGCGTTGTTTCAAAAACAAGGTTGATAAGCTTTATGGGAACAACCGAAAGCCGTCCTGATGATTCTTCAAGCGTAAGCTTTCCGTCTTCAATTTTGATTGTTGTCTCGACAGGCTGCCATATTTCGGGGTTTGCATTCAAACGGCTGCGGCAGTTTCTTGATACAAGGCGAGGAATAAAAAACAGAGCCGGAATTCTCCAGAAGTTGTAAAGAATTATCATTGAGCCGTAAAGAAGTGCATAAGATATTATGTTTTCCGGCATAACTACAGAATGAATCAAAAACGTTATGACGAACAGCAGGTTCAGAATTATCCACACAAAAATCTTCAGAGGGCGGTTCTGCATGTTTTCAATGCGCCGCTTTGCCTGTGTCATCGCAAAATCAACAATCTGATCATCAGTCTGCGTGTATGTGTATTCCATGCTTGAATGATACTATAAAAAAAATGCACTGTAAACGAAAATCAATTTCTATACATAAGCTGAATCAATCAAGAGCCTGCTTTGGTTAAGTAGAAATGCTCCCGGTCGCTGAGCAGGGTTCAAAACCGCGCGATAACGCGCTACACGCTGTTTGTTGTATGGAAACTATAAATGCGTCGCTACCGCGACGACAACAAACAGAGTGTTTTTGAACCCCACTCAGCTCCCTCGCGCAATCTGCTTAAAAAAGATGGAATACGGTTGTTCTGCAATGCCATCGATAAATGTTGATTTTCTGACGCGAATTGAGCGGTAAACGGCAAAATGACGTTTGGGGAAAATGACCAAAGTGAACAAACGTCATCATGACAATTCAATAAGACAAAAACGCTGAACGTCATTGTGCCGTTTGGGCTGGTGGTATTTGCAGATTTTGCGTACGGTATGCTAGAATAGGTGCATAACTGAAAAGAGAGGGAGTTATGAAAAAGTTTTTGAAAATATTTGCGCTGTGTGCTGTTTTTGCGTTTGCCGTATCAATTGCCTGTTCTGCTCAAGAGGCTGAAAAAACTGTTGTAACGGCTGATAAATACAATTTCAGAAATGTAATTGCTAGTATAAAAGAAAGCTGCACTTTGGAGATTGTAGGCGAAATCGATACAAAGACTGTAAAATTGATGGGCGATTCATTAGCAAAGCTAAATCGTAAAGGAATATCAATCAATCTTGATATGTCAAAGGCAACCGGGCTTGAGCATATTGAGAATTGGTCCTTATATGATTGCGGTTGTCTTAAAAGTGTGATCCTGCCTTCTGGTGTAAGAATAATCGGAAAAGGAGCTTTTGACAGTGCAAATTGTAGTACAGGTCTTCATAACATAATAATCCCAGATACTGTAAAAATAATCGGTGACAAGGTTTTCCGTTGTTGTATTTATCTTGAAGATGTAGTTCTTCCCAATAGTTTGGAAATTATCGGCAATTATGCGTTTGATACATGTTGGTCATTAAAAAACATAGTAATTCCAGACAGTGTAAGGAGTATTGGAAACGATGCATTTTATGGGTGTCACATTCTTGAAAACATAACAATCGGCTCAAATGTGGAAAACATTGGAGAAAATGCATTTCGTAAGTGTGAAAAAATTAAGAGTATAACAATTCCTGCAAGTGTAGAAAAAATTGGAGCGGGTGCTTTTTGTAATTGTTTAAATCTTACCGAATTTACCGTTGATGAGAATAATGAACATTTTAAAATAGTTGACGGCATTTTATTCAGCAAAGATGAATCTGTCATTGTGAGTTGCATTTTTGGTAATGATGAAAACTCTTATATAATTCCAAGTAGTGTAGACATTATTGGTGATTCGGCATTCTCTTATTGTAAGCATTTTGAAAACATAATAATTCCAGAAAGTGTAAAAAGCATCGGAGCATCGGCTTTTGGGGCTTGTTCTCTTAAGAAAATAACAATTCCTGATAGTGTACAAGAAATCGGAGAACGGGCGTTCAGTGGTTGTGCGCTTGAATCTATAACAATCCCTGCCGGAATAGAAACTCTTGAAAAAGGTGTGTTTGAATACTGCAAATTTAAAAGCATAAACATTCCTTCTAACATAAAAACGATTGGTCAGATAGCATTTCGAGGTTGCAAAAATCTTGAATATGTAACAATTCAAGACGGCACAGAAAACATCGGCAAGTGGGCATTCGAGGACTGTGTCAATCTTAAAAGCATAACAATTCCCGTAACTGTAAAAAGCATAGAGAAAGGAGCGTTTGAAAATTGCACAAGCCTTGAAACGATCAACTTTACAGGCACACAAACACAGTGGAGCGCAATCAAAAAATCAAGTGGTTGGAACTACAGATGTCCTTCCGACATGAAAATCAACTTCAACTATACAGAGCAATAAAAGCGCGGTTGCAAGAAGAGGGTTGTCTTCTCTTCAAGAAATAGCTAAACTTGGCTTATGAAAGCTAAACTTCGGATTAACATTTTTCTTATATTGATAATTCTTTTGGCGGTGGCTGCTGCCGCCATGTTTTTGATGCCGCAGGCAGAAAAGGCTTCATATTCAAAGTTTCAGGCTGACCTTAAGGCAGAGCAGGTTAGTGCTGTAGATTTTCAAGAAGATGTGCTTGAGGTAAGTCTTAAAGACGGAACAAAATACACAGTGCCGAACCCAGATTCGCCGCTGCTCAAAGAACAGCTTCTGCTTCAAGACGTAAAAATCTCAGACAGCAAATCTTTTGAAGAAACGCTCTCGCTTGTGTTTGACGCGGCGTTTTATCTGTTCTTTTTCGGCATTATCTTCGTTGCCTTCCGCAAATTTATAAGCCCGAACACTTTCAAAGTTGTGCGCAAAACAGGCGTAACTTTCAAAGACGTAATCGGCATGAACCAGCTTAAAAAAGACATGCTTCAGATAATTGACATAATGCAGCACCCGGCCGAATACGCCAAAAAAGGCATAAGAATGCCGAAAGGCGTGCTGCTTGAAGGTGCGCCCGGCAACGGCAAGACGCTTTTTGCGCGTGCACTGGCTGGCGAGGGCAAAATCAATTTTATTCCGGCCAAGGCAACTGATTTTGAGAGCATGTTCATGGCAATAGGTCCGCTTAAGGTCAAGCTGCTTTTCAAAAAGGCAAGACGGCACGCGCCGTGCATTGTTTTCATCGATGAGTTCGACGGAATCGGCACAAAGCGCAATTATTCTGGCTCGGCAATTGAGACCGAAAACACGCGCATTGTTACTGCGCTTTTGAACGAGCTTGACGGCTTTACACCGAATCAGGGCATTCTGGTGCTTGCCGCCACAAACAGCCGCAAGGCTCTTGATGAGGCACTTATCCGCGCAGGCCGCTTTGACGCAAAATACGAAGTTCCATTCCCTGATTTTGAAATGCGCAAAGAGCTTGCCGCAAGATTCCTTGAAGCAAAGCATTACGAAGACGATATTTCTGCAGAAAGTCTTGCAAGACAGTTTGACGGCTTCTGCGCCGCGCAGATTGAGTCTGTAATCAACAAGGCGGCTCTTATTGCGGGCCAGCAGAACAGAGAATGCTTCAGCCTTGGCGACATAAAGGCAGCTCTAAAAGAAATCTGACAGGCTAGTGCAGCACGCGCCTCTTTTCCGGCATATCTTTGCGGTCAAATTGCGGCTGTGGTGTTAGACCATATTTACAAAACGGCGGAATGGTGTACAATATGGTGTCAGTGTTTCAAACAGACACTGGCGGAGGCTCATGGAAAAAGTTCATTTTATTGTAAAAGGCATGTCCTGCGGTGCGTGTTCTGCACGTGTAGAAAAAGCTGTAAATTCTTTGGATTGTGTAAAAAATGCCGAGGTCAATCTTCTTGCAGGCACTATGAAAGCAGAGCTTGCTGAAAACGCCGGTGCATCAGAAGCTGCCGCCGAAATCGTTAGTGCTGTAGAAAAAGCCGGTTATCAGGCGCTGCTTCAGGGTGAAAAAAAGCCCGCCGCTGCTAAGACCGGCAGCACTGCCAGTCAGGTTCAGCCTGAAGAAGCAGACATGCTTTTAGAAGCCGCAAAATATTTAAAGTTCCGTTTCTGGTTTTCTTTGTGCTTTCTGCTTCCGCTCATGTATATTGCAATGCACAATATGCTGCCTTTTCCTGTGCCGGCATCAATTAAGCTTTTGTTTGACGGCAGCGAGAATGCGCTTGTTTTTGTGCTTGCGCAGTTTCTGCTTGTGCTGCCTATCAGTTATGTAAACCGCGCTTATTTTTCTTCGGGCTTAAAGAAACTCTGTCATTTTCAGCCTAACATGGACAGCCTTATTGCAGTGGGTTCCGGCGCCGCCACAATTTACGGAGTGATTGTGCTTTTCAGACTTGCAAGCGCAATGGGGCATGGTAATATGCCGCTTGTGCATGAACTTATGCACACAGTCTATTTTGAGTCAGCCGGCTCAATTTTAACGCTTGTAACTTTCGGCAAATGGCTTGAGGCAAAGAGCAAGGGCAAGACGCGCGACGCAATCAAAAAGCTTATAAAGCTTGCGCCAAAAACTGCGTTAATCGAAAAAGACGGCCACGAACTGGAAGTTGATGTTTCAACGCTTAATGCAGGTGATGTTGTCATTGTCAAATCAGGCGCGTATATTCCTGTTGACGGCGTAGTTATATCAGGTGATGCCTCAATCGATGAATCTTCTCTGACCGGCGAGAGTGTTCCTGTTTTTAAGAAAGTGAATGATTCTGTAAAAGCCGCAACTCTTAATGTGAGCGGTTTCTTGAGAATACGCGCCGAGGCTGTCGGCAGTGACACAACTTTTTCAAAGGTAATTGCTCTTGTTGAAGAAGCTGCCTCAAGCAAAGCGCCGATTGCAAAAGCCGCCGACACTGTTGCTTTGTATTTTGTTCCGGCTGTAATGCTGATTGCGGCTGTTACTTTTGTTGTGTGGCTTTCAAAAGGTGCGGCTTTTCAAGACGCATTGTCTTGCGCCATTTCTGTGCTTGTAATTTCCTGCCCGTGCGCGCTGGGCTTGGCAACGCCTGTCGCCATTATGGTGGGCACAACAAAAGGCGCAGAAAACGGCATATTAATCAAGTCAGGCGAAGACCTTCAGACGCTCAACAAGGTAGACACAATTGTGCTGGACAAGACCGGCACGGTAACAGAAGGCCGCCTTTCAGTTTCTGATGTTGAGGTGCTTGCAAAAGAGGTTTTTGACGCGAACCATCTGCTGAATCTTGCGTCTGCAATTGAGTCTTTGAGCGAACATCCTGTGGCAAAGGCAATAGTTGAGGGCGCACAGAAAAAAGCCTTTTTTGATAAAAACGCAAAATACACATGCACAGATTTTGTTTCAATTGCGGGCAAGGGCGTTAAAGGCGTTGTAAACGGTGTGCATTATGCGGCAGGTAATGCGGGGCTTTTCAATAATGTGCCTGAAACCATTCTGGCCAAAGTGAATGAGTTGTCTTCTCAGGGAAAAACAATAGTGCTTATTGCTGAAGCTAACGCTCACAATTCGCCGGGCGGTGCGGTTCTGGCGCAGAAATTCTTAGGCATTATTGCCTGCACCGACAAAATAAGGCAGACTACAAAAGAAGCTGTAGAAGCCTTTAAAAATGAGAAATGCTCTGTTATTATGCTTACTGGCGATAACGAAAAAGCCGCAAAATATATTGCTTCTCTTGCAGGCATAGACAATGTTATTTCAGAAGTTCTGCCGACTGAAAAAGAAGCTGAGATAAGGCGGCTTAAGGCTGAAGGTCACAAAGTTGCCATGATAGGCGACGGCATAAATGATGCGCCTGCTTTGGTTCGTGCTGATTCGGGTATTGCAATCGGTGCAGGCACAGATGTTGCTATAGAAAGCGCAGGCATCATTCTTGTAAGAAATGACCTTCGCGATGCTGTTAATGCTTTGCGGCTTTCAAAAGCTGTAATGCGCAATATAAAGCAGAACTTGTTCTGGGCGTTTTTCTATAATACGCTTGGAATTCCATTAGCTGCAGGAGCTTTTTACGGGCTTCTCGGCATAAAGCTCAGCCCTATGATTGGTTCTGCCGCTATGGGCTTGAGCAGTGTTTGTGTAGTTTCAAATGCGCTTCGTCTGCGCTTTTTTAAGACTAAATTTAAATCGGGGGCTGTTGGTATGGCTAAATTTGAAATGGTAATTGACGGAATGATGTGTTCTCATTGCAGCGGCAGAGTAGAACAGGCTTTGAATGCTGTTGAGGGTGTAACTGCAACTGTTAATCTTGAAAAGAAAACGGCTTATATTGAAGCCGCAGATTCTGTTTCTCAAGATATTTTGAAGCAGGCTGTTACAAACGCCGGTTATACGGTAGTTTCATTAAAGTAGGAAAAATTTAAAGTGAATGTTGAAGAAGTAAAAAACAAAGCAAGGCAGAATTTTATGAATGGCTTTAACTGCGCGCAGTCTGTGTTCTGTGCGTTTGTTGAAGAGCTCGGTGAAGAAGCTGCCGGCATGAACCTTGAAACTGCGCAGAAACTAAGCTCGTCTTTTGGCGGCGGCATGGGCAGGCTGCGCGAAGTTTGCGGTGCTGTAAGCGGAATGTTCATGACAGCAGGCATTGTTTATGGCTATACATCATCTTCTGAGCCAGACGCAAAGGCAAAGCACTACGCATTGATTCAGGAGCTTGCAAAGAAATTCGCTGAAAAGAACGGCTCGATTATCTGCCGCGAGCTTTTGGGGCTTGCGCCAAAAACTACTGGTCTTGCACCAGACAGCCCTGTGCCAGAAGCACGCACTGAGCAGTATTATAAAAAGCGGCCGTGCGCAGACCTTGTAGCAGACGCCGCCGAGATTTTCGCCGAATACTACGTGGCAAATCACGACTGACTTCAAAAAATAGCGTGTTTTCTGTTACTTTCCACAAAAATGAATTTGAGAAAAATTCAAAAGTGTACTAGAATAATCTCATGAAGTTATTACAGTCGTTTCAGGTTAAATTCCTTGCACTTATAAGTGGTTTGATTATTGTAGTTGTAATCTGTCTTTCAGTTTACTCAATCAAGAAAATGACGAGAATTTCGTCTTCAGTTTATCAGTCGCAGGCAACTCAGGTTGTAAGAGCTGCGCAGGGACTTGTTGACGGAGACGCATTTGAAAGGTACGCAACATCTCTTGACCCGAATGACTTTGATTATATTGAAACCTGCCGAAAGCTTCTCAAAATAAAATACGACCAGCATTGTACATATCTTTACACGATGGTTCTTAAAGACGATAAGACCGGCGTGTTTATTGCAGACGGAAGCGATGAGCCGGACGGCGACGAATTCTCACCGATAGGTTCAGAAGAAGACATTTCTGATTATGGTGAAGATTTGGTAATCAGCTACAAGACAGGTGAGCTTATAACAGGTGACCTTGTCTTTCAGCCTGCCTGGGGCTGGACTGTTTCAGCTTATGCACCGATTAAGAACAGCGCCGGAAAACTCGTTGGTATTATCGGCTGTGACTATAACGGAAGCTCTATTGCAAAAGAATTGGGTAAAACAAAGACAGCGCTGATCTGGTTCGGCGTTTCAATAACAATTGCAGCCATTATTCTTGCGTTCTTTATTACAACTCCGTTCTTTAAGCGCATCAAAGGCGTTTCATCTTCTCTCGAGCAGATTTCAGACGGTGCAGGTGATCTTACACAGGCTCTTGTTGTAAAAAAAGACGATGAAGTCGGCGCGCTTGCCCGCAATTTCAACAAGGTTATTGCAAGTCTCTGTCAGATGATTCAGTCTATAAAAGACTCTACCTTCAAGCTTGATATGACAAGCGAGAACCTGCTTGTTCAGATTGAGGGCGCAAAAGAGGCAATGCTTGTTGCAGGTTCTGAAATCATGGACATTACTACAAAGACACAGGCTCAGACTTCGTGCATGAACGACGTAGTTGTGGGAATTTCAAAGACTGAGGAAGAAATTGCCGAGCTTGACAAGCGCCTGAACAGCGTTTCTGTTTCAATTGAGAATTCTTCTAACGCCATGAAAGAAATGACTGTAAACGTCAGCAATTTCAATAACGGAATGAATGAAATTGCCTCGTCTTGTACAGCGCTTGTTAATAATTCTGAAGAAGGCCGCGCGCTTCAGCAGGAAGTTGCCGAAAAAGTTGCGCTTGTTGTTGAGCAGGCAAGAAACCTTTCAGACGCTAACACCGCAATCGCCAATATTTCGTCACAGACCAACCTTCTTGCGATGAATGCTTCAATTGAGGCTGCTCATGCAGGTAACGCCGGTAAAGGTTTTGCTGTAGTTGCAGGCGAAATCCGCAAGCTTGCAGAAAGTTCTGCAAAGCAATCTGAATCGATTAACAATCTTCTTAAAGACATAACTGACGCAATCAACGGAATTGTTCATTCTTCTGATGCTTCGCGCAAATCATTTGAGGGAATCGGAAAACAGATTCAGGGCATTGACCAGATGATTAAAGACTTGCAGCTCGGCATGAAAGAGCAGGATAGCGCAATCCGCGGAGTTGCCGAAACAACCAGAATCATCAACGAGACTGCACAGGCAATCAATGTTTCTTCTTCTAAGATGAAGCAGCAGAGTGCTGACGCTTTCGGTAAGATTGACCTTCTTAAGACGCAGACCAATGAGATTGGCTCTAAGGTAGACAACATTGTAATGAAGACAATGGAAGTTCAGTCGCTTATCACCAACGTTGCCGACGCTTCTGAATCTAACAAACAGACCGCCACCGACGTATCTGCGCTTATCAACAAGTTCAAGACAATGTAAATCTTCTTTTCGCATCAGATTAATCTTTGAATAGAGATTAATCGGCGAAAAGTGCCGCTTTTGACTTTGCAAAACCGGCAGTGCATGTATACTCCGCAACCATTAGCGCTGTTTCTCTCAAAAAATATGTCTTGTCCGATTTGTTGTTTTTCGATAGACTGTTATACAAATTGCCGTTTCGGCTTATGAAAAACGAGGATTTGTATGATAGTCATGAAATTTGGCGGCTCTTCGGTTGCTAATGCTGAAAGAATCCGCCATGTTGCTTCCATTATTAAAACTTATGCGGATAAAAGACCAGCTGTTGTGCTTTCTGCAATGGGTGATACAACCGATTACCTGCTTGAAGCAGCCGACCTTGCCCTGACCGGCAAAGTTGATATTTCAAATGTAGAAAAACTTCACAGAGACACAGCAAAAGATTTGGGCGTTGCAATTGACAGCGTAAACGAGCTTCTCGATGAATTGAAATTTCTGCTCACAGGCATTTCAATGCTCAAAGAACTTACAAAACGCACAAGAGACTATCTTGTTTCATTCGGCGAACGGCTTTCTGTGCGCATGATGGCTGCATACTTAAATGCAAATGGTGTTCCGGCAAAATTTTATGACGCCTGGGACGTTGGCTTTGTTTCAGACTCAAATTTTATGTCAGCAGAGCTTCTTGACGAAGTCTGGCAGACAATTCCTGCACACCTTACAGATTACGCAAAGGGAAAAGACAAAAATATTCCGATTATCACCGGTTTTATTGCAAAAGACAAAAACGGCTATATTACAACTCTTGGCCGCGGCGGCAGCGATTTGAGTGCAACAATGATCGGCGCAGCCATGAATGCCGAAGAAGTTCAGACTTGGAAAGACGTTGACGGCATTCTTACAGCAGACCCGCGAACAGTTAAAAATGCAAGAACAGTTGCTGAAGTAACCTATGACGAGGCTGCTGAGCTTGCTTACTTTGGCGCACAGGTTCTTCATCCGCGTTCAATGAATCCATGCCGTGTAAACGGAACGCCGGTACGTGTAAAGAATTCTTACAATATAGACTTTCCGGGTTCTGTAATTGTTGCAAAACATTCAGGCGAAAGACCCCCTGTAACAGCAATTACATCAAAGAAGAACAACATTGTAATTGACCTTGTTTCTACAAGAATGATTGGACTGCCGGGCTTCTTGGCTCATGTTTTCAACCAGTTCTTGAAATGGGAAATCAGCATTGACGTTATTGCAACATCAGAAGTTTCTGTTTCTTTAACCATAAACACAGACAAACCGCTTGACGGCTTAAAAGCAGACCTTGAGCGTTATGCTTCTGTTGATATTAAGCGCGGAAAATCGATTGTAACAATTATCTGCGATGTTGCACGTTCTTCAGAGATTATGCAGTCTGCTTTCAAAGTGCTTTCACAGGAAAAAGTTAATGTGCAGATGATCAGCCAGGGCGCTTCTAAAGTTAATATCAGCTTTATTGTTGATGACGCTGAGGCAAACACTGTAGTTAAAGCTTTGCACAATGCATACTTCGGCGAATAATTAGAGAGGAAACGAATTATGAAACTTGCTTTAGTTGGTTACGGACAGATGGGGCACATGCTTCGTGCTGTTGCAGAAAAACGCGGACATAAAGTGGTGCTTACGGTTGACCCATTTGCAGAAGACGCTGATTTTAAGCCGGCTTCTCCTGCTGAAACAGCCGCAAAGATTAAAGATTCCGGGGCAGAGGGCATTATCGAATTCTCGCACCCGACTTCAGTTATGGGCAACATCGAAGCTTTGCTGCCTCTCAAGCTGCCGCTTGTTGTCGGCACTACCGGCTGGAATGATAAGCGCGCTGAAGTTGAAAAACTTGCTGTAAAGAACGGTTCATTCATTTTTCACGCTGCAAATTATTCGATAGGTGTTAATCTTTTTTACAAGATTGTTGCTCAGGCAGCAAAGCTTGTTTCAGATTACGACGAATACGACTGCGCTCTTTGGGAAGCCCACCATACAAAGAAGCTTGACAGCCCGTCAGGCACAGCTTTAGAAATTGCGCAGATTGTTCTCGACAATATGCCTTCAAAAAAGACAATCGTTACAGAAGCCTTCCACGACAGACCAAAAAAAGAAGAACTCCATGTTTCAAGCACACGCCTCGGCAGTGTTCCTGGAACTCATACAGTTTTCTTTGATTCAAGTGCTGATACAATTGAACTTACACACACTGTACGGAACCGCGAGGGACTCGCTCTCGGCGCTGTACGTGCATTGGAATGGCTTCGTTCCGGCGTAGATAATGGTTCTGTAAAGCCTGGCATGTATTCGATGAACAATATTTTAGGCGACTAGTTCATGAAAATCAGACCGTATATAAAGCACGGACTGTTTTTTCTTTGCTGGTCTGCCGCCTTGCTGTTAATTCTTTCATGCAGCAAGCCTTCAAAGACTGAAACCGAAGCTGCGCCTCAATTTGATGAAGCAAAGGCGGAGGCAGAAGCACGCGCTGCAGCAGAAGAAGCGGCGCGCCTTGAAAAACTTAAAATTGACAGCGCGCTTCAGGCTTATTTAGAAAATCTCACTTTAGATGAACGCATAGCACAGCTTTTTGCTGTAGGCATAGACGGCAGCGACATTTTGCATTCATATGCAAAGAAGGAATTTGCAGGCGGCGCGCCGGGCTCTTTTCTGCTTTTTGACACAAATATTGCTGAAACAGCAGAGCAGACCGTCAATTTTACAAATTCTGTGCTCGGCTGGTTCATGGAACAGAATCTTGTACCGCCGTTTTTTATGATAGACAACGAAGGTGGCGGTGTTTACCGTTTTAACGGCATAGGCTCAAAGCTGCTTTCTCCGCAGCGCATGACCGAATGTTTTTCTGCTGAAGATGCTGAGCACTATTATTATCTGATTGGGCTTCAGATGAAGGCTGTGAACATTCATATGAATCTTGCGCCGCTTGTAGAAATCAAGAACGAGAGCAATGCGGCTTTTTTAGGGCGGCGTTCATTCGGTTCTTTTGAAAATGTCCAGAAATACGGCGCAGCCTGCATCAAAGGCTTTGACAAATCAGGCGTGGGCACAACTTTAAAGCATTTTCCGGGCAACACCGACGTAGATCCGCATATCGGCTTGCCGCATCTTGCTTCAAGCAGAGAAGAAGTTGAAGCTTTGTATATTGAGCCGTTCAAAAGATTGGCCGGGCTTGGTGCTGACGCGGTTCTGATTTCTCATATTGTTGTTGATTCGCTTGACGAGGGCGTGCCCGCATGTTTTTCATCTAAGGTGGTTTATTCTGAACTGAAAGATGATTTCTGGAATGACGGGCTTGTTATTTCAGATGATTTGTACATGGGCGCTTTAAGCAAAAACGGCTACCCGCCGGAAGTTGCTGTTGTAAAAGCCCTGAAAGCCGGAATCGATATTCTTATGATTTCAGAGAAGCGCTTCTCAAAGGCAGCGGCTGCAATAAAAGCAGAAGCCGAAGCTGACAGCGAATTCAAAAAAAGAATTGATGATGCTGTTCTGCATATTCTGCGCTTTAAGATTAAGCGGAATGTGCTTGAGCTGAAACCGCTTGAAGACGGTTCGGGCTATTTGGTTGCGCCTGTTCCGTTAAAAGATTCTGCTGAAAGCCTTGTGGTATTTCAAAGTGCAAAAGAAGAAGCAGATAAAATCTACGCAGAGCATGTAAAATAAGGAAATTATGGCTAAGAAAGGCAAAAAGCCGTCTGGGGCAGAATTATTTGACTCATATTATTCTGAACTTTATGGTGAGCGGTGGAGCGGTTTAAAAGCTTCTCTATTGGGCGAACCATGCCAGTGCGGCTATTCTGAAAAGCTTTTAAAGACTTATTACCTTGACAAGGGCAGTGTAAGGGCTGCAAGAGCCCTGCCTCTTGACGGTGCTGAAAAAATTGCAGATTTCTGCGCCGCTCCTGGCGGCAAGTCTCTGGTTATAGCGTCATCAATGCCGGACGGCGCAACTTTAGTTTCAAACGAACGTTCAAGAGACCGCAAGACAAGGCTTCAGAAAGTGCTTGACGAGCATCTGCCAGAAGAAATCAGAAGCCGCGTTTCTGTTTCAGGCTTTGACGCAAGCTGCTGGTGCAACTATGAGCGCGAAGCTTATGACAGAATCCTGCTTGATGCGCCGTGTTCGTCTGAAAGGCACGTTATGACTGACCCGAAATATCTGGCTTTATGGACACCCGCCCGCATACGGAATCTTGCTGTTACACAATGGTCTTTGCTTTCTTCTGCGTTTCTTGTGCTTAAGGCAGGCGGCTTTATGGTTTATTCAACATGCGCGCTGGCTTATGCCGAAAACGACGGTGTGATTCAGAAGCTTCTGAAAAAATACAGCGGCGCGTCTGTTGTCACTCTGCCCGAAAAAGACCCGTGCGGCTTGTGCGACGGCGAAAAAACTGAATTTGGAATTCATGTGCTGCCAGACAGACAGAGCGGCGCAGGGCCTTTGTATTTTTCATTGATTCATAAAACTGAAGAAAGCTGAGTAAAAGATAAATCAATTTTATAATAAATTATGGACGAAATTGTTCATATGGTGTAGAATCAATTTGTTGAGTGAAATATGTCCAATACGTCTAGTGTTAGAGAAGAAAAATTAAAGCGAATCATTGAACTCGAAAAGGTTTTGAATGAGATTCAAGATATTGACGTTTTGCTTGAACGCATTCTTACCGAGGCTCGGAATATTGTGCATGCAGACGCAGGATCTATCTACGTCTATGAGCATGGCATGCTTGGAATCCGCTATGGCCAGAACGAGACTCAGCAGAAAAAACTTGCACCCGGACAAAAACTTCCTTATAACTTTTTTACGTTCCCTGTAAACGAAAAATCTATGTGCGGTTATGCCGTTCTTACAGGTTCAATTCTGAATGTTCCTGATGTATATAATCTGGTTGACAGACCTTTTGTCTTCAACAAGCAGCCGGATACTTTGACAGGCTACCGCACTAAAGCAGTTCTTACAGTTCCTTTGAAGACTGCAACAAACAAAGTGCTGGGCGTTCTTCAGATTATAAATCCTCAGACAGATGATGGTGAGCTTACTGAATTTGATGAAGCTTCTGTTTTGTATATAGAACATTTTGCTACAAGTGCAACACAGGCTCTTGAGCGCGCACATTTGACACGTGCAATGATTTTGCGCATGGTTCAGATGGCAGAGTTCCGCGACCCTAAAGAAACAGGCGCGCATGTAAACAGAGTTTCTAACTATGCGGTAGAAATTTATGACCACTGGGCTTTTAAGCACGATGTATCTGTAATTGAATCTGAAAAATACCGCGATGCCTTAAAGATTGCTGCAATGCTCCACGATGTAGGCAAGGTAGCCATTTCTGATATGATTCTTAGAAAGCCTTCAAGACTGACTGATGAAGAATACAAGATTATCCAGAACCATACCTTAATCGGCTCGCGGCTTTTTGATGATATTCAGTCTCCTCTTGATGCAATGTCTAGAGATGTTGCGCTCCGTCACCATGAACGCTGGGACGGCTTGGGCTATCCTGGAAAAATTGACCTTAAAACAGGCGAACCGCTTGAAATAGACCCGAACACTGGTAAACCAGTCGGTCTTGCAGGAGAAGAAATCCCGCTCGCTGCAAGAATTGTGTCTTTGGCAGATGTTTTTGATGCTTTGTCTTCAAAGCGCGTCTACAAAGAGTCATGGTCTGAAGTAGAGGTTTTGAACGAGATTCAGGCTCAGGCCGGCATGCAGTTTGACCCTGAGCTTGTCATGAGCTTTTTTGAGGTTCTTCCGAATATCCGCCAGATTCAGATGGCATGGCCGGACTAAAGCTTTTACAGATTCCACTTACGCTTAAAATCTTCGTTTATCTCGCTGAACAAAGGCATGTTCTGTTTTGCCGAAGACAAAAGCTGTTTAAAAATTTTGAGAACAGCGCTTCTTGTTTCAGGCTCTATTCTTGCCAAAGCCTTAATTACGGCGCTGGACTTTTTCAGCCAGTTGTCAGACAAATCTGACAAGGTGCGTGCTTCTGTTGCGTAGAGCACTTCAAAAAGCGTGTCTATAAACATTTCGCGCTGCTTGTTGTCAAGCTGTTCAAGCCAGTCTTTTAGTGTTGAGTCAATAAATTTGCTGTCGTTTGTAAGCCCCTCAACCCTAATAAAAGCTTTTGCTGTTACAAACCATGTAAACGGGTCGTGCTGAAAAATTCCCATTGATTCGGAACTTTTTATTTCAATGCATTCTTCGCGGTGGTTGAATAAAATGCCGACAACAGAAGACTGTGGCAGATAAGTTGTAAGCTTCGGCAGCATTTTTGAGAATTCTTGAGACTGAAGAATGTTCTGCTCAAAGCCCGGACCGTCAAAGTTGTAGACTTTTGTTATCTGTTTCTGTGTTTTTGCGTCGCAGAAAACTGAAGAATAAATTGCAAGGTTGCCGCCTTTTGAGTGACCGCCTACAATCAGCTTACGCTTTTTGTCTGCATTTGCACATGCTGCAAGATAGGCAACCGCGTCTTTTTGTGCCGGAACAGGTGACATAAACGCCATGTTAAAGTCTTCTTTCCAGCCGACAATTGTTCCGTCTGTTCCTCTGAATGCAATAAAAGCTTTGCCTTCGTCAAATTCAAAAGTAACGGCGGCAAACTGCTTTTCTGTTATACTGTCTGTGTGCGAAATAAAACCCGAGACAAGCACTTCGCCGAAGCGTTCGGTTTCTGCGGTCTGCTTTAAAAACGGAAAATTGTCTTTTCCCATTGTTTCGCTGTTCTTTTTCCGCTGCTCAAAGTCAGGCGAATGCTCGAACATTGCCGCGGCATCTTTCAGACGAATCGGCTTTGCAAATGATTCGCTTACGATTGAAGAATAGTCAAGATAAGAAAGCTGACAAAAAATAAGACAGTCAACCTCGTTTATAGGAGATGCTTCAAATGAAAGGTCTCCGCGCCAGTCAAAATACTCTGATATAGTATTAATCTGACTGGTATGGTTTTTTTCAAAGTTTTCAGACAGCACTGTTACCGCCCCCAAAATCCTTTACATTTCAGATGGTTCTGCTGTTTCAGATGCTTTTATAGGAAATGCCACAAATGCGAGAAAAAGATAAACTATTGATAATGTTACCCAAATCTGGGCATCTGCACCCAAAAACCATGCAGTTTCAATAAAAGTTGGAAAGATGTACATAATCAGAAAAAGCGGCACCGCAATAATTGCTTTTGCTGTTCCTTTGCCGGAAGACTCCGGTTTTACTAGTGAAAAAATATTATATGCCGCAAAACACAACGCAAACTGAAGAACCGGTCTTAAGAGCAGAAGAAACGGAGAAAGCGTGGTGTATCTTTGAATTATAAAATAAGGCATCTGTATTGCGTAAAAACCAAAAAGAACATATGTAAAAGTTCTTAATTTATATGCCAGTGATTCCCTGAAGAAAATTACGAACGGAATAAAACAGAGCAGAAATGGTATGAAGACTTCTGCAATGCACAGTGACAAAAATTCTTTAACATAATTATAGACAGCAAAATGAACAGGAAGAAAGAAAATCCAGTCGCATGTGCAGAACAATGCGCCAAGAACAAGCCCCCAAAAAGATAAAAAGCATGCTGTATGTTTGTTTGGAAAAAGAACATCACGAGAAAAACCGTTAGTAAAAAACAGGGCTGCCGCCGGAAAAAGAATCAACATAAATAATTTCATGTCTATAAAATAGCATAAAGTTGAACGGCTTACAAGAAGCTAGTATAATGTATATTGATTGAGAAAAGGCTTTTTGCTGTTTTATTTTGCTCATAGTTACAATAGATCTTTCTAGTTTAACAGTTGCGGCATAGTAAACAAACAGCCGGTTTTGCTCTGCAAAAGCGGCGCTTTTCGCCGAACAAGCTCTGTTCGTAGATTAAACTACTGCGAAAAGAATTTCGCCGATTGGACTATATTAGTAAATAAAGCTACTGCGAAAAGAAAAAATCTGTTACCCTATAGACATTTATCATTAAAATCTGTTAATATTGTTTACATGCTTTGTAAATAAGTACGGATTTTACCGTGCATAGGAGGATTGTTGGCAGACAAAGGATTGCGGGTTAATGAACAGATCCGCGTGCGTGAGGTCAGACTCATAGACAGTGAGGGGGAACAAAAAGGGATAGTTCCAACCATTGAGGCTCTGAAAATGGCCAGGGAAAACGAGCTTGATCTTGTGGAAGTTGCGCCGAATGCAAATCCACCGGTTTGCAAAATTCTTGATTACGGTAAATATCGTTTTGAAATGGAGAAGAAGCTCCGTGACTCCAAGAAAAACCAGAAAGTACTTAAACTTAAAGAGATTCGTATGCAGCCTAAAATTGCAGACGGAGACATTGAGTTCAAATCAAAGCACATTAAAGAATTTCTTGCTGAAGGTAATAAGGTAAAAGTAACGGTGCGTTTTCGGGGACGCGAACTTGCTCATACCGATCTCGGTTTAGATGTTCTTAATCAAGTACTAGAACGCATTGAGGGTGAGTATGTCATGGAAAAACAGCCTGCTATGGAAGGCCGTTTTATGTCAATGACTCTTGCGCCAAAAGCGAAGAAATGAGGTTAAATCTATGCCTAAGATGAAATCAAAGCGCTCTGCCGCAAAACGTTTTTCATTGACTGGAACTGGAAAAGTTAAGTACAAGAAAATGAATCTCCGCCATATCCTTACAAAAAAGGATAAGAAGCGTAAGAGACAGCTTCGTGCAGCAGGTATTCTTGCTGAATCAGAAGCAAGAAAAATGCGCAAACAGCTTATACCTTATAGCTGATAAATGATTTTGATTAATCAATAGTGGTTGATTAAACCGCTTACTTAAGGAGATTATATATGTCTAGAGCTATAGACGGAACAAAGCGTAAAGAACGCCGTAAGAAGATTCTTAAACTTGCTAAAGGTTTCCGCGGCAGACGCGGAACAAACTATAAAGCTGCTAAAGACGCTGTAACACAGGCATTGTCTGATGCTTATGTAGGACGCCGTGATAAAAAAGGTGCAATGCGCTCTTTGTGGATTGCACGTTTGAATGCAGCATGCCGCGCTGAAGGCATCACATATTCACGCTTCATTGAAGGTTTGACAAAGGCTAATGTAATCATTAACCGCAAAGCATTGTCAAACATGGCCATTGAAGATCCTGCAGCTTTTAAAGAAGTTGTAGCTGTTGCAAAAAAAGCAATTGGAGCATAACACATGATTTCACTCGATCAGGTTCAGCTTCTTGAACATAAAGTAGAAACAGCAGTAGCAAAAATAGCTGACTTGCAGAAAGAAAATGATTTTTTGCGTAATAAGTTTTCTGAATTAAAGGTTCAGTATGATGAAATGCAGAAAGCTAATGTAGAACTTTCCGCAAAGGTTTCTCTTTTTGAGCAGAACCAGCCTACGATCGAAAGTGGAATTATGAAAGCTCTTGAGCGTTTGAACAACATTGAAGATTCTGTTCTGCGTGTAAGCGGTGGCAGCATTGAATCATCGGTTACAATGCCGGAACAGAATTTGGCTGCAAAGCCTTCTAATGAAAATGCAGGCGCTCAGCCGGCAACACAGTTTGTTGCCAGTGCTCAGCCTGCACAAAACACACCTTCTATAGATCCTTTTTCAACAATTACTTCTTCGGTTTCACAGCAGAAAGCGCCTGGTGAAACACAGCAGCTCGATATTTTTTAAGGCTTAAGCGATGGCAAAAGGAACCCTTCAGATAAATCTTTTAGGTACTTCTTTTTCGATTCAGGCTGACGAAGATTCATTATATCTTGAAAAATTACTGGCTCACTATAAAGAAACAGTTGACGGTTTGATGCAGTCTACTGATTTAAAAGAGCCTTTAAAAATTGCAATTTTAGCCGGAATTATGATAACCGATGAGCTTGCAAAAGAGCGCCGCAATGTTCCTAATACAGATACACTGATGGTTAATGCCGAGCTGAGCGAAGCTGAGAAGATTGTTCTGCAATTAACAAAAAAAATCGATCAGGTTTTATAAACGCATGGAAACAAAGAATTTTCGTATTTGGATAGATGCAGACTCGTGTCCTGTTCAAGTGCGTGAATTAACCGTCCGTTTTGCGTTAAGACTGAAAATTCCTGTAAAATTTGTAGCAAATCACGATATTCCCTTTAAGAAAAATGAATTGTTCGAGATGATTGTCTGCGAAAACGAAAAAGATGCGGCAGACAACTATATTGTTGAAAATTCCAAATCAGAAGATCTTGTAATAACAAGAGATATTCCGCTTGCTTCTCGTCTTGTTGATAAGAAAATTTCCGTTATAAATGACCGCGGCTGTGTCTTTACAGAAGCAAATATTGCAGAAAAATTAGCCACAAGAAACCTGCATTATATGCTTATGGAAAACGGCTCACTGCCGGAAATAAAGCGTGCCGGTACTTTCGGCAAAAAAGAGCTCAACTTGTTTGCAAACAGCCTTGACCGCGAGCTTCAAAAAAAAATTAAGTCAACTAATTTACAGAATTAAAAAGTTAGAATAATATAAGAAAGTCAAAAGGCGGTTTCCGCTAGATATTTGTCATTCCTGTGCTTGAAGAGGATTTTATGAAACTGACAAGAAACTATCTTATTATATTTTTGCTTTTGTCTTATGCCGGCGGTTTTTATTTGCGCTGGTATCAGCTTGAATTTTTTTATAGAATTTTACCGACATATTTTTCCGGAATAGGTTCCACATTGTTTGCCACATTTGTGCTGATGATAACAATGGGTTCTTATAACTTTGTTGTTCTGAATAGATTTTCGAAAGTTATAAAAAAAATTAAGAACGGTGAAAAAATCACTGAAGAAGAGCGGAAAATGGCAATCCGCTCGCAGTCAAAGATAAACATCATTTCTTTGATTACAAATATGATCGGTTTTGGTGTTGGTCAGGCTTTTGCAATAATAGTAGACGCAAAGAATGGCGTAATCGTGCCTGTTCCAAGCCGTATAACGCTGATTATGATTCAGGCTATTTTGGTCGGCTGTCTTATAGCGATTTTCGAAATTTTTATAGTGGGCGTGCTTATGCGCGATGACCGCCGTCTGCTTAAGATTCATTCTGTAGACGAACTTGATCATGATATAAAGTTTTCAATCAAATATAAGATTATCTTTTCAAGTATTGTAATTCTCGGGCTTATGGGCCTGCAGTGTTTCTGTCTTCCATATCAGATTATCTTTGGTGACTGCGGTGCGCCTGTTGAAGACATGATGGGCGAATACCTTAGAAATTTTCCGAAAGTATTTATTGCAACTTTTATACCTTGTATTGCTTTGGTTTATGTTCTTGCCTCTGATATTAAGTCGCGAATTCAGCACACAGCTGTGCGCGTCCGTGATATTGGCAGCAAAGGCGATTTAACGTCCCGCATTGACATTGCTATGCATGACGATATTGGTGCGCTTTCTACTGAGATAAATCTTTTTATGAAAGATCTTTCGTCGATGGTGCAGGACATAAAGACAGAAACATATATAGTAGAAAATTCTGCTGAAAACTTGAGTGAGTCTCTGAAAATTTCAAATGACGCTTTATCGAACATGAAGCAGACAGCAGAAAAAATCATGGAAGAGGGTGAGCGTCAGAAAGAGCTTGTAGAAAATGCACGAGATGATGTTGTTAATGTTACCAGAAGTGTTCTTGACGTTGAGCAGCAGATAGAACAGCAGACGGCTTCGGTGCGCAATAGTTCAAGCTCTGTATCTGAAATGGCAGAAAACATAGAGGCTGTTGCGGAACTTGCCCAGCAGGCTGACACTGTTTCAACCAGCTTAAAAGAAGCCAGCGAAAAAGGTGAGGGCGCAATCAAAAGTGCAGTAAATGCAATTATGGAGATACAGACTGCTTCCAATGAAGTTCAGGATATTGTAAAGGTTATTCAGAAGATTTCTTCTCAGACAAACCTGCTTTCAATGAACGCTGCAATTGAGGCAGCTCATGCCGGTGCTATTGGACAGGGCTTTGCAGTTGTTGCTGACGAAGTCCGTTCGCTTGCTTCTTCAAGTTCTGTAAGTGCAAAGAACATTGCAGTACACATAAAAGATATGGTCGGAAAAATCCAGAACGGTGTAGAATCAATTCAGCAGGCTGGAAATGCCTTTACAGAAATTAACGCCGGTATTGCAAACACTTCAGATTTGGTAAGAACTATCGCACACTCAATGGAAGCGCAGCGTGTCGGCGCTAACGAAACAATAAAGTCTACAGAATCTGTTGTTGCTTCAATTGAATTAATTCAGAGTCTGACAAAGCAGCAGCATGAATTTGCTGAAAATGTTGAATCTTCAATTAATAAGATTGTTAACGCTTCAAAAGAGATTTCTTCTTCACTTGAAAAGAACACTGAAAATTCACGCAAACTTGAATGTGCTATTGACGGTGTTGATTCTTGTGTTACAAACAACAGTATGGCTGTTTCAAAAATGCTTGACTGCATTAACGTGTTTAATGTTGACAGCTAGGCTGGCAAAAAAGATGGATTTTACCGCATCAGCGACTTTTAGGTTTTTAACTGCCGCTAGATAAAAAAAGAACCCCGGTGTTTTCATCGAGGTTCTTTTTTTTCAGCCTGTTATAAATTCTTCGTTGCCGTTGTTTTTTGCGGTATACGAAGATTTTGTTGAATAAGCCTGTGTATTGAACTGCTTTTCAGCTTTAATTGTTGATGGCGGCCCATGACCCGGCATGATAACCAGCTCTTCATTCTGGCTTAGAATTTTGGTTTTTATATTTGTTTTCAGTATTTTCTCTGCATAAGAATTGTTTGTGTTGCCTATAAGCCCTGCTGTCAGTGCATCGCCTGTAAAGAGAATCTTTCCGATTTTATAGACCATTGAATCAGCTGTGTGGCCTGGAACAGAAAGGTAGCCGACCTTTGTGCCTATAAGTTTCAGAATTCCGTCACCTTTGATAATCTTTGTGTCGTCAGCGGCAAGCTCATAGTCGGCAGTATAAATTTTGGGCTGATAAATTTTTCTTAAAGTTCTAAGCCCCTTGTAGTGGCTGATATGATTGTGAGTTATCAGAACAGCTTCCAGCGAAAAATGATTCTGCTCAATCTGCATAATCATTTCTTTGTTTACTGTTCCCGGATCAATTATTAAAGCCTGCTTTGTCTGATCATTTTCAACAATATAGCAGTTTGAGAAACCTTCAAGACACAAGTGAAAATAAACTTTAATCATTCTGCAGCTCGGCTCCTTCTGAAAAATTTGCTTCTCTTGTGTTTGAGTGTTTAAAAGAAACGTTCTCGAAACTTGCCTCTTGAAAAGAGCTTTGCTTTATATTGCAGTTGCGGATTGAAGTGTTAAAAAGTTTTGCGCGGATAAACCTTGAGTTGTACAAGTCTGAATCGTCAAAAGACGACTGCTGCGCTGTTATTCCGTTAAAATTGTTATGCACCAAGTCTGAATTTGTAAAGAGCACGTGCGAAAAAGTGCTGCCACTGAAGCTTGTGAACTGCATGTTTGAATTAAGCAGGTTGCAGTCGCTGAAAAGTGAAAAATCCAGCATTGTCATGCGCATTCTGCAATATTCGGAATGTATCGAAGAAAAAGTGCAGTTCCGTAAGTCACAGCCGTAAAACTTTTTGCCGCTTAAATCTATATTGCTGAAATGAATGCCTGGCATGCTTAAGCCTATTATTTTGTCATGGGTCTCAATGTATTTGTATATTTTGTATTGCGTTTCTTCGGCGTTTTCATCGTGTTCAAGACAAAAAACTTCTGTATTGCTTGAAAGATTTCCGTTTTCATCAAAACGTGACACCGCTAAATTTCTGCAACCGGGATATTGGCATAATCCAATTGAAAACATGAATTAATGTTACCACATAGAATGAGCTTTGAAAAGCTTGAAACGGAAAATTGCAATTTTTAGTATAATCTTCTATAATAGGCGCATGTGTTGGAAATGTGGAATTGATAACAAAGTAGAAAACCCTGTTTCAAGAAGTGCTGTCTGCGAGAACTGCGGCGCAGATTTGCGTTGCTGTAAGAACTGTTCCTTTTATACTCCGGGTTCACATTATGATTGCAGAGAAAATATTGACGAATTGATAATTGACAAAGAAAGAGCGAATTTCTGCGATTATTTCAGATATTCATTGAATAAAGACGGCGCGAAAAAATCTGCAGAAAGCAAAAAAGCCGAAGACGCAAGAAAAGCGTTCAACAATTTGTTTGGTGACTAAAAAACATGGACAGAATACAAATTCTTTTTTTAGATTCCGGCACAGGCGGTCTTCCATATATGCTCAGACTGAAGCAGCTTGCGCCTGAAGTCCGCTGTGTTTATATAGGTGATACCGCAAATTTTCCGTATGGCGAGAAAACATTAGCAGAGATAGAGCGCATGGCGCGAGAAACAATGGAACGCGCAATAAAATGCTTTAATCCGCAGATTGTGGTTGTTGCGTGCAATACAATGTCTGTGGCGGCGTTGAAGAGCCTGCGCGCAAGCTTTGACCTGCCGTTTGTGGGCACTGTGCCTGCAATAAAGCTTGCGGCTAAATCTACACAGAACAAGAAAATAGGGCTGCTTGCCACGCGTCATACAATAGAAGACCCTTACACCGAAGATTTAATCAAACAGTTTGCACCTGACTGCAAAGTCTTTAAACGGGGTGACGGCGAGCTTATCTCTTTTATAGAACACCATCTTTTTACAGCTTCTCCTTCTGAACGTCTTTCGGCTGTTGCACCTGCTGTGGAATTTTTCAAAACTAGCGGAGTTGATACGGTTGTGCTTGCCTGCACCCATTTTCTTCATCTGTTTTCGGAATTTGAAACAGCGTTCGGCAAAAGCATAAACGTGATAGATTCAAGAGAGGGTGTCGCAAAACAGGCTCTGCGGCTTCTTAATGAATGCCCCAAACTCGAAGATTTTTCGCGAAAAATAAAAGATGTTCCGGATATGGGCGTTTATGTTACTTCGCTTAAAACCGAAAGCGACGAATTTGAGTACAAAAACTGGTGCAGGCTTTCAAATGTTCCGTTTATGGGGCTTCTGCCGTAAGGATGTTCCGCTAAAAAAAACAGGCTGCTAAGAATGTTTTAACAGCCTGTTTTGGAGCATAGCTTATACCGTAAACTGGTCTATTTGTCCGCCGATGTCTGTAATGGAATCCTTCATCTTGTCGGCAATCTGCGACAGCTCAGAACCGCTTTCGTTTATTTTTTTTGCATCAACAGACATTTCATCCATACTTGTTTTCATTACATCAGAAGAATCCTGAAGGTCTGCAATATTCTTAAAGATAAGCTTATTACCTTCAATCATTTCTTTTGCAGAGCTACTTACTTCAGAAGTGTTCAGATTCATAACATTCAGAGTTTCAATTACCTGCTTAGAACCTTCGTTCTGTTCTGACATAGCAATCTTAATTTCATTTACGATTCTATTTGTATTTTCAATTTCGTTAGATACAATTGAGAATGCTTTGCTTGATTCTTGCGAACCTTGAACAACTTCAATAATGGAAGACTGAATGCTTTTTAGCTGTTCACCGATTCTCTTTGACTGGGCAGTAGAAGTTTCCGAAAGCTTTCGGATTTCATCTGCAACTACAGCAAAACCTTTACCTGCTTCACCAGCATGAGCCGCTTCAATAGCAGCATTCATGGCAAGAAGGTTTGTCTGGCTTGCAATATTTGCAATTGCCTGGTTTGCTTCCTGAAGCATTTTTGATTTATCTTCAATCTGAAGAATCTTTTCGTTTACGGCAGTCTGCTTTTCCTTGCCTGAGCGTGACTGTTTTTCAAGCTGAGAGAATGATTCAGCCATCTTGTCAACTGAGTCATTTACAGACTGAATGTTGCCTATCATTTCTTTTATAGCAGAAGAAGCCTGAGATACAA
>CAMJMF010000016.1 GCA_946406925.1 uncultured Spirochaetales bacterium
TCTGTCTGTCTGTCTGTCTGTCTGTCTGGGATAGCTATACACTCTTAGACAAACCGCTTAACAATAAAAGCAACACACAACTTTCTTCTCAAAAATCAGCCCTTATGGGTGCGTTTTGGCGTACCCATAAGGGCTTTTTTTATACAAAAATTCTTTACAAAAGGAGTTCTCTATGAAGAGCATAACCAAAAGGATTGTTGCAGCAATGCTCGTTTTGGTATTTGCAGCAGGAATGGTGTTTGCAGAAAGCAAGAGCCGCAAACAGATTGACAAATTTCTTGACGACTACGAAAAGGTTGTTGTCAAGGCAGAAAAGGCAGCCAAAAAGAATGACATGTCTTCTCTTATGAGCCTGAGCCTTGAAGCGTCTGAATTTGCCGAAAAAGCTGATGACTTTGAAGATGCTGATGCATGGAACACAGCCGATTCAAAACGGTATCTTGAGCTGACCAACCGTTATAACGACGCCATTACAAAAATATCAAATTCAATCGATTCAGGCAATTTTTCGTTCTAAAAATTTTTAGGGAAAGGATAAAAATAAAAGGAGAATATTATGGCATTATGTTCAAAATGCGGAAAGGAACTTGCTGATGATGCACAGTTCTGTCCAAGCTGCGGTACACCGGTAAACGGCGCCGCAAAAGAAAAAACAAATGTGGCAGCAGGCAAGGCAAAGGAAATCGGCGGCAAAATAAAAGCCGCGATTGACAAGCTGCCGTTCAACGACTTAGCCAGAAAGTATGCAGATTTTGCAAACTACGCAGTATGCGTACTCGGCGTAGTGCTTTTGGTAGTGGTTATTTCGGTGATAACACCGAATAAAAAAAGCGAAAAGAGCAAATCAGGCAAAACAGTAGCAGAAAGAACTGCCAAAAAAGAAGCAGAAAAGGCTGCAAAGGCAGAGAAAAAAGAATCTTCAAAGAAAAAAGAAGATAAGCAGGAACTTGCATCTGTAAAAGGCGTAAAGACCAAAAAGGAAAAGGCAGCAAGCGGAATGGAACTTGCAACTGTACCTGCTGCCGAATTTACATTAAAGGAAGGCGATGATTCTAAAACCTCTGTAAAAGAATTTCTGATTGCTCGTACCGAGACAACTTATGCTCAGTGGTACGAAGTCTTGCAATGGGCAAAGGACGAGGCACGCGGCGACAAACGCTACCGTTTTGCAAACAGCGGACGTGAGGGCAGCGGAAAAGGCGGTATAACGGACAAGGTAGACGGAGCGGCACCTACAGCAAGCAGCAATCATCCTGTTACAATGATAGAATATAATACTGCGATTGTATGGTGTAACGCCCTTTCTGAAAAAGCAGGATTAACGCCGGTATACTGCTTTGAAGATGGTAACGTAATCCGTGATGAAAATAAAAATTAAAGATACTATCGCACCGGATCTTACAAAAGACGGTTACCGCCTGCCTACATGGGCTGAATGGCTGCTTGCAGCCAAAGGCGGAAAGCCGGGCAGCTATGAATGGGATTATAAGTATGCTGGAAGCGATACTGCGAGTGAAGTAGGCTGGTTCCGCGATGAATGCGGCTGGCAGCAGAACATAAAAGACATGAACGAGTATAGCGATGAGTACGGTACAAAGCCTGTGGCGACTAAAAACGCCAATACACTTGGACTTTATGATATGTCAGGAAACGTGGCTGAATTAGTATATACTGAAAATGAATTTATATGTGCTGGTGGCGGCTGGAACGGCGGTTGGCGTCACTTTGCTGACTGTGCTGTTTCCGAGTGGGAAAACAGCATATCTTACGAGAAGATCTTCTATGACGGCGAGTGGCTTGACTTCCGGAACGCGAGAGGCTTCCGCGTTGTTCGCAACGCCAACTAGCGTTGGCTTTATCTGCGGTTCCGCGCAGTAGCTGCGGTAGTAAGCCTTACAAGGGCATGCGGGCGCAGAGCGCCGCTGCTCTGAAACGGCTTACTGCTGTAATTTTTTTGGGAGAAAAATTATGAATAGTGATACAATGATTGTGGCTTTGTTTACTTTTTTTGGGGCATTTGTCGGTTCTGCACTGGCATCTGTAATAGGTCTTATAACTTCATATTTAGACCGTAAGGCGCGTAGAGAAGAGATGAAAAAAAATGATTTTACCAATAAACAGAAAAATAAAGCACGCTCGTTATGTGACCAGATAGCTACATATTATCTTTTAGAGCAGCTTTATCTTGAAGAGATAAAAAATCTTCGCGGCAAAGGCGAAATAACCGGCATTATGAATGAATTCCGCAATAAGATTTATACCAGCAATGAAAACCAGTCTGCCCGCATAAACTTAAACGACAGTTCCGCTGCTGAATTAAAAGAAGTCCTTTTTGAAATGTAATAGCATCATATCTTCAAAAAATCAGAACAAACTTAATCCGTCACAAGCCAAACTGCGCTATTTTTGAGTTTTATGTAGTAGATTAATCCTAAAAAGCGCGCCGGTGTACACAATTTATCAGTTTTCGCTTGCGAAAACTGAATCGTTTTGCCAGATTAAGCCCAGGCAGAGGATAAGACCCACCGGTGTACAAAATTTACAAGTTTTTGTTTACGAAAACTTGGCCGTTTTGCTAGATTAAACACAAGTAGAGGATAAAACCCAATGCAAAACGCCTTGACAAATTCCAAAAAAGGATTTACTATACTCGCACACGACGCAGGATAGAGCAGTTGGCAGCTCGTCGGGCTCATAACCCGGAGGTCGTAGGTTCGAGTCCTACTCCTGCTATAAGGCGGTTTGCAAAAGCGAACCGCTTTTTTTATGCTCTTTTCGGTTTTAGAGGAAATGGAGCATATCGGACTTGAACCGACCACCTATTGATTGCGAACCAATTGCTCTACCAGATGAGCTAATGCCCCAAAAACAAATTGATTTTAGCGTAAAAGAGATGATTTAGGCAATAATTTTTGGAATATTATTTATCGCCAAAGCATGTGCCTACAGCTCTGCCTGCAAGAATCAATTCATGTGTAAGCGGAACTTTTTTGATTTTTCCGCTGATTTCTTCAAGCGGAACAGCCGTAACACATTCATTTTTGATAGCAACCATTTTGCCGAATTCACCGCGGGCAAGCATGTGCGCAGCTTCTACGCCAAAACGTGTTGCAAGCACTCTGTCATAAGGTTCAGGGATTCCGCCTCTTTGAAGATAGCCAAGAACCGTTACGCGCGAAACAAGCCCTGTAGCCCGCTCAAGCTCTCTTGCAACCCTGTAGCCGATTGAGCCGGTCATTTCGGCGCGACGGCGTTTAAGCTCTTTTTTATCAAGCTGGGCTTCTTCAATTGATTTTGCGCCTTCTGCAACAACAACAATCGAAAAGCTTTTACCCTGTTTTTTCCGTTCAGTTAAATGCTGCCCGATAATTTCTACATCATAAGGAATTTCTGGAATAAGAATTACGTCGCCGCCGCCGGCAATACCTGCGTAAAGCCCGAGCCAGCCTGCTTTGTGGCCCATAACTTCAATGACCATTATTCTGTTGTGGCTGTGCGCGGTTGTGTGCAGGCGGTCTATTGCCTCTGTTGCAACGGCTACGGCAGTATGAAAGCCAAAAGTCACGTCTGTGCCTACTAGGTCATTGTCAATGGTTTTTGGCAGCCCGATAATGTTGAGCCCTTCTTGGGAGAGGAGATAGCCGGTTGTGTTAGTGCCGTTTCCGCCTAAAACAACAAGCGCATCAAGGCCGAGCTTTTTATAAGTGCGTTTTATGCTTTCAACAGGAGTTCTTCCTGTTTTTGGGTCTTTTTCAGGGTCTTTAAAAGGCTTTTCGCGCGATGTGCCCAGAATTGTGCCGCCGCGCGTTAAAATGCCGGTAATGTCAAAAGGCTTCAGTTCCTCATATTCACCGTCGATTAAGCCTCTGTAGCCGTTATGAATGCCGATGACTTTCATGCCATATTCATTCATTGCGGTGCGTGCAATACCTCGGATTGCAGCATTCAATCCTGGAGCATCTCCGCCGGAAGTCAGAATGCCGACAGTCTTTGTTACGGAATTGTTCATAAAATCCACCTTTTGCACGAATTGCAAATATATCTTGTGCTTTTGGGTTTATTTTACTATAAAAAGAGGATAAATAGAATGTTTTTTAATTGCATTTATTCAAATTTCACAGATGATAAAGGACAAATATGTTTTTTGAAAATTTTGCGCCTGTTTATAATTGGGGGCTTGAATTTATCCGCAATGTTCAGAGTTTTTCTTCTCCGGCATTGACCGCTGTAATCAAGGCTATAACTTTTTTAGGAAATCCTGAATTCTGCATAGTAGTTATACTTCTTTTATTATGGTGTATAGACGAAAAAAAAGGTTTTAGAATCTGCCTGCTTTTGGGGCTCTCAACAGGCTTGAATTCCGTTATAAAGAGCATGCTGCGGGTTCCGCGCCCGTATCAGGTAGATTCTTCTGTTATGCTTCTGCAGGAAGCTGATTATGCAACACCTTCCGGACATGCGCAGAATTCTGCTGTTATGTGGCCGTTTTTTGCAAAGAACATCAATGCGCTTCAAAAGCAGAAATACAATGTGATAAAGCTTCTGATTGCTTTTGTTTTTCCGTTATTAATCGGCTTTTCAAGAATTTATTTAGGCGTCCATTATCCGTCTGATGTTTTGGCAGGCTGGTGCATCGGCTTTCTGATTATTCTCTGTGAATTTGTTTTAGGCGAGAGATTTGCAAAATTTTTTGGAACATTACGTCGTTCTCTGAAAATATTGATTTGTTTTGCGCCGTGTTTTCTATTTTTGTGCATTGATAAAACAAGAATAGACATGCCTGCTTTTATTTTTGGGCTTGCCGTAGGCAGAATTTACATAACAGAAAGCGGCGGTTTTTCCGCAAAAGAGGGCAGGTTCTATCAAAAAATAATCCGCTTTTTTGTCGGTGTGGTAATTGCCGGCATTGTCTATTATCTTCTGAATTTTGCAAAGGAATTTGATCAAATTTCAAGATATGCAAGATTCATTCAGTTCTGCTTTTTAGGCTGGTGGCTGACATTTGGTGCGCCTGCTGTTTTTGAATTATTGCACCTGACCGGCGTGACAAAAGCCGAAAAAGAGGTTTCAGATGATAAATGAGCAATACACGCCGGATGAACCGATAGCAGCTATTGCAACCGCCTTAGTGCCTGCCGCTTTAGGCATTGTGCGTACATCGGGCAAAAATTCAATTGAGCTTGCGGCAAAGTGTTTTTCAAGGCCAAAAGCATTGCTTAATGCAGAGGCAAACACTTTGGTTTATGGCTGGATTATAGACAGCAGAACCAAAGAAAAAATTGACGAAGTAATGCTTGCGGTGTACAAAGCCCCAAAAAGTTTTACCGGCGAAAACATGGTAGAAGTTTTCTGCCATGGCGGAACTTCAACAGTGCTTGGCGTTTATCATGCTTTGCTTGCCGCAGGTTTCAGGCCGGCGCAAAAAGGCGAATACACGTTCCGCGCGTTTATTAACGGCAAAGCTGACCTTACAAAAGCAGAGGCCGTAAGAGAGATTATTGGTGCAAAAACAGACGAAAGCCGTAACCGCGCGGCAAACCGTCTGCAGGGTGCGCTTTATTCAGAGATAAAAGCTGTAAAAGAAGAGCTTCTAAAAGTGCTTGCGTCTATAGAAGTCGGCATCGAATATCCAGAAGACGAAGAAAACATTTCGGAAACTTTCGACGATTCGCTTTTGCGCCAGGCAGTTGAAGAACTAAAGGTGCTTTCGTCTTCTTGGCAGGCTGAAAAGCTTTATCAAGACGGCGCGGAAGTTGTGCTTTGCGGGAAGACAAATGCCGGAAAATCAAGCCTTTTTAACCTGCTTCTAAAAGAAGACAGGGCAATTGTCTCTGATATACATGGAACAACGCGCGACTTTATAGAAAGCTACGCTTCTTTTGACGGCATTCCAGTCAGGCTGTTTGATACGGCTGGTCTGCGCGAAACTGAAGACGAAATTGAAAAAGTGGGTGTTAAGCGGACAAAAGAGCTTATACAGCAGTCAGACGCGGTTCTCTACGTTATAGACTCAACTTTTGGTTTTGCAGAAGATGATGTTGATTTTTTGAAGAACTTTACCAACAAAGACTCGCAGACAAGTGAAATTCCGCTTATTCTTGTTCTGAATAAAATTGATAAAACTGAATATAAAAATGCCGCCGAAGGTGCAGCAAATATTGTTCCTGATGAATGGAAGAAACTGCCTGTCTTTGGTGTCAGCGCCAAAACAGGTTCCGGCATCCAGGAATTGACAGAAGCTGTTGCAGAAATGCTCCGCGAATCTTGTTCGGCTTCAAAAGAGGGTGTCGGCTTGGGCAGCGAGCGGCAGAAAAATGCTGTAGAAGAAGCGCTTGAATTTTGTAATCATGCGCTTCTCTGCACACAGGAAGGCTTTACTTTAGATGCCGCTGTTCAAGATATAGAAGATGCAGTTGCGTCTTTAGGCGAATTGACCGGCGAAGTTACAAGCTCTGATATTCTTGAAACTGTATTCTCGCAATTCTGTGTAGGAAAATAATCAGTACTTGAGTTTGATTTTTTCCAAATCGCCGATGTATTTTATGCCTTCTACCAGATTGTAAATATCCAGATTGTCAGGAACTCTTACCGTATAGATGATTCTTATTTGCTTTTCATCAAGTTCTTTTGAAAAATCCACGTTTGTTATAATCAAACCGCGGTTTTTCAGCTCTTGGCTAAGCAGCGTTATATTAACCATGTCGTTCTTATAAATAAGCTCAAGATGCTTTATCTGCTCTGCCGGAAAGTGTTTCTGCTCAAACCATTCAAGCGCAAACATCAGAAAAACCGAAATGAAAACAGCTAGAAAAGCTACGATAATCATTCCGCAGCCAATAGCCATGCCGATTCCGGCAGCAGTCCATATTGTAGCAGCTGAATTCAAACCGCGTATATTAAGCCCCTGGTGCAGAATTGCGCCGCCGCCAAGAAAGCCGATGCCCGAAACAATTTGTGCCGCAATTCGGGAAGGGTCGCTTTTTGCAGAAGCGTAAAGCTGCGGAATATAAAGCGAAGTGAGCATAATAACTGTTGTTGAAAGGCAGATTAAGATGTGTGTTCTTAAGCCCACATTCTGAAGATGAATCTTTCTTTCAAAGCCGAGCACAAAACCGGCAATGGTGCTTAATACAATGCGCATAGCCATTGTTTCAAAAGAAAGAGATGGACTTGTTAAAGTTTCATAAAGGTTCTCAAGCACAATAAACAACAAGAGGACTTTTAGATTTAAAAGTCCTCTTTTCCTTATAATTAAAGATTATTTCAAGAAAGAAAAAACGCGGCCGGTTTTAGTTCCAACTTTAAGCCAGCCCGAAGTCTTACGGTTCTGCAAATCATTCAAATACGAAAAAAGCCATGTACAGATTTCTGAATCGCTGTTCGTATCTGCTCTGACAAGCGTAATCTGATACGGTTTGTCATTTTCAAAGCGGGCTGCATAGTTTTCAGCAAGAGCAATGTAAGCGTCTTGTGCAACAGCCAGCGGAATGCTTGCAGGGCGTACATCAGGACCAGAACGTACTGGATTTGCTGAAGTAGGCGCGTACTTCAAGATAAAGACAAGACGGCCAGATCCCTGCTTTTCAAAATGTGTAATAGCTTCGTGAGCCATATAGCTGTAGCCCAAAATAAGATCATCAACACTGTGAGAGATACCTTCGATATCTCCAGAGGTATAATCCGGGGCAAAGAACTGTGCATCAAAAACAAGAATAACTTCATCTAATGATTTATATGCGTTGATTGCCTTTAATACGGCACCTCTGGCAGAAATAGGAGAAGGCCTGTTCCATGCCATTGTTTCTGTATTCAATGGAGAGATATCGCTATCTACGCCATATGGCAGTGTAATCAACACATTTCTTTCGGCTTCTACTGCAAATGTTGAATAAGCAGTTCCGGCAGGATAATCTTTACCGGCAATCAATGTTGTTTTCTTCATTGCTACATTATAAATCAACAAATGAAACCTCTCAAGTACTAAAAAGGCTGATTAATGTTGACGGTATCTCAAATGTTAGGTATTCTGCCATTATGAAAATTTGGTTGAAATATATTTTAGGTTGTGCTTTAGGTATTGTCCTGTCGATTATTCTGCAAAGCTCAAATCAGGCGGCTGTTGCAGTTGTTCAATATTTATCTGATTTTTCTTTATCTGCCGGACGTTATGCATTGCTGCCGCTGATTTTCTTTTCAATGACGGTTGCAGTTTTTGAAATTCGTGAATCAAAGGCGCTTTTAAGAACAGCTTTTAACTGCGTGATAATTTCGGTGATAACAACTGCCGGTTTTACGCTTTTGGGCGTAATTTCTGTGCTTGTTTTTCAGCCGCCGCGCATTCCTATTTCTGTAGAAGAAGCAACAGCAATTTATACGCTTTCCATACCGGAAAATATAATGAAATTATTTCCGGTTTCAAACTTTTCTTCGTTTTTGGAAGGTTCTTACCTTTTGCCTTTGTATGTGCTTGCCGGTTTTGCCGGAGCGGGCTGTGCTTCTGAAAAAGCTGGTGCAAAACCTGCATTAACTTTGTTTGATTCTTTGGCACGTGTAAGTTATGCGGTAATAAGCTTTTTCATTGATATGCTTGCGGTTGGTCTTATTGCTGTTTCATGTACATGGATGATGAATTTCCCGGGCATATTGAAGAATAATTCGCTTATTCATCTGATTCTTTTGGTTGGGGCAGACGCCGCTGCAATTATATTGATAATTTATCCTCTGCTTTTGAGGCTGATATTCAGAGAAAGACATCCTTACAGGGTGCTTTTTGCAAGCACTGCTTCTATTATTACGGCTTTCTTTTCAGGCGATTATAACCTGACTTTAGGCGTAAGTATCCGCCATTCAAGAGAAAGCCTCGGCATTCATTCTCGTATAAGCTCGATTTGTCTGCCTGTATTCTCAACTTTTGCGCGCGGCGGTGCTGCAATGGTTTTGAGCATTTCGTTTGTGGTTATCTGGCAGTCTTATTCAGCACAGAAAATCTTGAACGAGCTGCCATGGATAATGATGATGTCTTTTGTTTTGTCGTTCCTTTTGGGTTCGTTTACAAAGAACGGGCCTATAGTTGCGCTCGCTGTTATGTGCTCGCTTTATGGCAGAGGCTTTGACACAAGCTACCTTATCATTAAGCCGGTTGCGTTCTTCTTGTGTTCAGCTGCGGCTGCAATTGATGCAGTAACAGCATTCTTCGGCACGTACATTATTGCTGTGCATGAAAATCTTGTGCAGCACAAAGAAGTCAGATTTTATATATAAAGCCCGAAGCTCGGCTAAAGGCTTTTGAAGTCTGGCGGTTGGCCTCAATAGACAAAAAAACACCTTCTGAAACTGAATTATCAGCTCAAGAAGGTGTTTTTTTATGGCGTTTTATTAGGTTTTAGTTTAACAAATCTTCAAGGTCAATCTCGCCAGCAAAGCATGGCACTGCGATAGCCCAGTTCTCAAGCACGGCCGGATGAACTTCTCCGAAAATACCTGCAACCTTTGTTTTGCCGTCAGCTGTTTTTATAAGAATATTAGCCTGTCTTCCTGGAATAAAACGCGGATCGTCGCTTTCGCTTACGATGTATTCATGATCAAGGAAGTGAAGGATTGTTGCAACTTCACTAGCGGCTGTATTAAAGTTTGCATCGCTTACAGCTGTAACAAAACCGAGGCTCTGGCGTGTCTTTGTTCCAGTATTTTCAGCATCATCAAGATATGCAATCTTGCCGATTTCAAAAATCTTATGAGGATAAACAGCATTTCCTGAACCTGATTCAGCACCAAGCAGAGAAGCAATGATTGAAGGGCGGACAAACTGATAGTTTTCTGTCATCGGGTTAGAAATTTCAATAACTTTAGAACCGTCAATATTCATGCGGTCAATATAATCACGCTTTGAACCAAGGTAATTGAAAATCATTTCCTGATAGCCTAAGCCGACCATAAGTGTTTTTGCCTTGCGGCTGAAAGTTGTAAGCTTTGAAAGGCGTCCGATTGTGAAATCATTCGGTTTTTCAGGCTTAAAGTTGATAAGCTCTTTGCCCATCATAATGTCTTCAATAATATCAACCTCATGCAAGAAGTCATTGCGGTATGGCGGCGGTGTTACTACAATTTTTCCGTCTTTAATTTCAGCTGTTACGTCAAGTTTTGCAAGCAGGTCAAGAGCTTCTTTTTCTGTAAAGTCTGAACCCAAAAGCTTGTTTACAGCCTTAATTGTTGTAGAAGTAGTTTCCTGGAAATAATAAGGTGTAACAATTGATTTGCCGAAACCTGTTTCATACGGATGGTTAACCTGAACAGGCAGAATCTCATAGCCGGCATCTTTAAAGTCACAGGCAACAATTGATGTTGAAAGCAGCAGAGAAGCCATGTCAGTTCCAGTCATTTCAACAAGAAGGTCTTTGTCACCGACTTGAACAGCACCGAGAGTAGCGCTGTTGATGATAGGTGCCATAGACATTACTTCGCCTTTTGAGTCTGTCAGAAGCGGGAACATTTTAGCGTCTTTAAGAATCCAGCCGTATTCTTTTCCTTTCGGATGATCACTCAAAATCTGGCGGCAAGTCATTTTTTCTTCGCAGCCGAGCGGAACAAAAGATGTCTTGTCCGGGTCAACAGCCTGATAAGTTACAGGCCACTGAATGTTTGCCGAGCGGTAAACACCCATGGAAATTGAGCGGCGTTTGCGGCCGTAGTTCCAGCAAAGTTTTTCCTGAGTCTGAATGATGTCGAGAAGCATCGGCTCATCAATCGGTTTGCCGGAAATGACAAATGCTGTCATAAAAGGTCTTATATCTTTGATGTTGGCATTTACGTTTACAACGCGGTTGCCGAAATCGCAGGTCTTGCTTTTTGTAGAAAGAAACTCTGAATAATCGGTACGCTTGCCGCCGTCATGAATTCGAAGGCATCGTGCAATACCGGCTGTTGACCATAAGTCCGGGCGGTTTGTGTCGTTAAGCTCAATTTTAATGACACGCTGATCTTCCGGCAGCGATTCGTCCGGTTTTTCGTCAAGTTCTGCTTTTCCGCTTTCAAGGCGGTTCTCTAATTTTGCATAATCATACTTTTTACCAAGCAGGTTAAAAAAAAGTTTTTCGTTGACTTCAATTTTTGGCATTAAATTGTTCCTCGTAGACGGCGGAAAACAGCTTTGTAAAAGCGCTGTTTTATTCCATAGATAAGCGCAAAACGAATGCGCTGATTAGATTATAGCGAAAATCAAGCTTATTTGTCTATGAAATTTTATATTGACATTTTATGCATTTTTGTTCATCATGATAACGTTTGCGACATTTATTAAGATAATGTCGTGTTGTCTGTTATTAAAGGCGAGGTAAATATGTCTGTAAAGATTATTGGAGCCGGAAAAGCTCTTCCAGAAAAAAAAGTATTAAACAATGAATTACCTCAGGAATTGGAAACATCTGACGAATGGATTCGTTCTCACACAGGTATAGGCAGCCGCTATGTTTGCGGCGAAGGTGAAAATTCAGCTACACTTGGTACAAAAGCCGCTTTGCAGGCTCTGCTTGCCGCACAGGCAGAAGGCAGTTCTGTTAAAGCTGAAGATATAGACCTGATTGTATGTTCGACCGCTACTGCAAAAAACTGGAGTTTTCCTTCTAATGCATGTCTTATTCAAAAAGGAGTCGGCGCATCTAAAGCTGCTGTGTTTGATTTAAGCGCGGCATGTTCAGGCTTTATTTATAGCCTGCAGGTTGGGCGTTCTATGCTTAACCAGATGAACTGGAGATATGCGTTGATTGTCGGCTCTGAAATGCTTTCAAAGATTGTGAACTGGAGCGACCGCAGTTCATGCATTCTTTTTGGTGACGGTGCAGGTGCTGTAGTTCTTGAAAGAACTGAAGGCGGAAACGATGCTTTTGGTTCTTTTGTTCTGGGCGCAGACGGTACTGGCGCAGACGTTCTCTACTTAGACCCAGACGATCTTAAGCTCCGCATGGACGGTCACGCTGTTTATAGTTTTGCGGTCGGCAAAATGGTTGAGATAATTCAGACTGTAATGGAAAAAGACAAGCTGACGATGGACGATGTTGATTTGTTTGTCTGCCACCAGGCAAATGAGCGCATTATCCGCGCTGCGGCTAAGCGCCTTAATTATCCTATGGAAAAATTTCCTGTATTACTTGAAGAATATGCAAACACATCAAGTGCTTCTATTCCGATTTCGCTTGTAGATTTAGCTGAGCGCGGCATATTGAAGCACGGCATGAAAATTCTGCTGGCAGGTTTTGGTGCCGGATTAACTTGGGGAGGATGTTCACTGACATGGTAAAGTATATTTTTGCTTTTCCGGGGCAGGGCGCACAGACGCCCGGCATGATGAAGGCTGTATGCGAAAAACACGCAGAAGGCAAGGCTGTTCTTGACAGATTCAGCAAGGTTATCGGAATTGATGTGCCTGCTCTTTTGTGGAATTCTACAGAAGCTGAACTTGCAAGAAGCGACAACAGTCAGATTGCAATTACAGCTTCTTCTCTTGCGGCTGTGGAAATCTTGAAAAAATTCGGTGCAGAACCTTCTGCAGCAGCCGGTTTCAGTTTAGGCGAATGGAGTGCGCTCTGTGTTTCAGGCGTTCTCTCTTTTGAAGAAACAGCATACGCTGTAAAACGCCGCGGCGAAATCATGCAGGCTGTCTGCGAACAGATTGCAGCAGAATCTCAGGGAAATGCACCTGGAATGGCTGCCTGTATCGGGCTCACTCCGGAAGCTGTAATTGAAGCTGTTAAAGGCATAGACGGTGTTTTTGCGGCTAATCTTAACAGCGTGCGTCAGACGGTTCTTTCCGGCACTAAAGACGGGCTTGAAAAAGCCGGTGAAGCTCTTAAAACAGCCGGAGCAAAGCGTTATATTCCGCTTAAAGTTGCCGGTCCTTTCCATTCACCTTTGATGCAGAGAGCAGCAGACCAGTTTGAAAAGGTTCTTGACGAGCTTCATTTCAACAACTCGAAATTTCCGATTTTTTCAAATGTTTCTGGCAAACAGGTTCAGAGCGCAGAAGAAGCAAAAGTAAACTGCATAAAGCATCTGACACACCCTGTTTTGTGGACTTCTGAAGAAAGCGAAATTGCAGAATTCTGCGCTAAGAACGCTTCAGATGAATTCAAGTTCCTGGAAGTTGGTCCTGGAAAAGTTTTGAACGGTTTGTGGCGCGACAGCGGTAATATGGAAAAAATTCCTTCTTTTCAGTGGGAAGATTTTATAGAACTTGAAAATAAATAGGAGAGGACAATGGGTTTTTTAGAAAATAAAAAAGCTTTGATAACAGGTTCTTCTCGCGGATTGGGCAAAGAAATTGCCCGCCGCTATTTGGAAGAAGGATGTGAAGTCTGGGGCTTGTGCACAAAACCTTCGCAGGCAAAGGCAGAGCTTGAAGCTTTTGCCGCCGAAAAGGGCACAGATTTCCACGAGATTTATGCAAACTGTGCAAATGCAGAAGAGCTTTCGGCAACAGTAAAAGCCGCGCTTGCAGAAGCAGGCTCTTTTGATGTGCTTGTAAATAATGCAGGTATTACACGCGACGGCTTGTCGTTCCGCATGAAAAAAGAAGACTGGGACGCTGTTCTTGCCGTAAATCTTACGGCTGTGTTTATCACTTGTCAGATTGTTTCAAGCGACATGATACGCAAGCGCGCCGGTTCAATCATCAATATGTCAAGCATTGTAGGGCTTCATGGTCAGGGCGGTCAGGTAAACTATGCCGCAAGCAAGGCTGGTCTTATCGGCTATACAAAGAGTCTTGCAAAAGAAGTTGGCGGCCGCGGTGTAAGAGTAAATGCAATTGCTCCAGGCTTTATTGAAACAGACATGACCGATGCAATTTCAGAAGAAGCACGCAAAGGCTGGCTTGATACAATTCCATTAAAAAGAAGCGGAAAACCTCTGGACGTTGCAAATGCAGCTGTTTTCTTAGGTTCAGATTTATCAACATATATTACTGCGCAGGTTTTAGGCGTAGACGGCGGAATGGGGGCTTAACATGAGAAAAGTTGTTGTTACTGGTTTAGGTGCTGTGACACCTGTTGGCAATTCTATTGACGAAACATGGGCTTCTCTGTGTGCCGGTAAAAGTGGAATAGCAAAAATTACAGGCTTTGATGCAACCGGCTATAGTGTTCAGATTGCAGGCGAAGTAAAGGATTTTGACGAAACAAAATGGATTGACCGTAAAGATGTTAGAAAAATGGCACGCTTTACAAAATTTGCAGCCGCTGCCTCGGCAATGGCTATGCAGGACGCAGGTCTTTCAAAAGAAGATATGGACGGCGAGCTTGGTGACCGCACAGGCGTAATTTTCGGTGTAGGCATCGGCGGTTTTGAGATTCTTGAATCTTCAATGGGAAAATACTTCCAGGTTGCTCCAAACCGTGTTCCGCCGCTTTCAATTCCAATGCTTATTCCGAATGAAGCACCGGGCAATGTAAGTATGCTTTTTAATATCAGAGGCCCGTCTATGGCACTTGCAACAGCATGTGCTTCTGGTACAGACGCTCTCGGCACAGCTCTTGATCAGATTCGTTCAGGCAGAATTGATGTTTGTCTTGCTGGTGGTGCTGAAGCTACAGTTACTGGCTACGGTATTTCAGCTTTCAGCGTGCTCAAGACATTGGCTTCTTCTTATAACGATAATCCTGAAAAGGCAAGCCGTCCTTTCGACAAAAACCGCGAAGGTTTTGTAATGGGCGAAGGCTCAGCTGTACTTATTCTTGAAGAAGAAGAACACGCAAAGGCACGTGGCGCTAAGATTTATGCTGAATTTGCAGGCTACGGCGCTTCAAGTGACGCTTACCACATCACAAGCCCGAATCCAGACGGTTCAGGTGGTGCTCTTGCTATTGCAAAGGCTCTCAAAGATGCAAACATAAAGCCGGAAGAAGTTGATTATTACAACGCACATGGTACTTCTACTCCAATTAATGACCCTTCTGAAACAGAAATGATTAAGAAGACTTTCGGTGAACATGCTTACAAGATGAAGATTTCTTCTACAAAGAGTATGACTGGTCACTGTCTTGGTGCAGCCGGTGCTATTGAAGCTGCTGTCTGCGTTAAGGCTATTCAGGACGGCTTCTATCCGCCAACAATTAATCTTGACGAGCCTGATTTAGAGCATGGCTGCGATTTGGATTATGTTCCGAATGTTGGCGTAAAAGGCGAAATTAACTGTGCTGCTTCTGGTTCGCTTGGTTTTGGCGGACACAACGGTGTTGTTATTTTCAAGAAATACAAAGCATAAAGGAAGCAGCCATGAGTGATTTTTTAACAGACGATATTGAATCTTTGCTTCCGCACAGAGATCCGTTCAAATTTGTTGACCGCATCATAAGTGCAGATAAAGAGAAAGTAGTTGCTGAACGTACTTTTACTGATAAGGAATTTTTCTTTAAAGGACATTTCCCTGAATATCCGGTAGTGCCTGGCGTTATTTTAGTTGAAACAATGGCTCAGGCAGGCGGTGCAGGTTTAAGTGCACAGCATATATTCGAAGACGGTTCGCTTTTCTTCCTTGCTACTGTTGATAAAGTAAAGTTCCGTCATCAGGTTCGCCCTGGTGATAAAGTACGCCTTGAAATTGAAAATCTGCGCGTTTCACCTCATATGATTAAGCAGCAGGGTGTAGCTTATGTTGGCGATGAAGTTGCCGCAGAAGCTACATGGATGTGCCTTGTAGGCAGCGCAGACAAATAAGGATTTGTTGCTTTCATGCAACGCCGCTAACGCGGAGTTTTAAGGAGAATACTATGATTATTAAACCGATGGTTAGAAGTAATATTTGTTTGAATGCTCATCCGGCAGGCTGTAAAAAAGCTGTTGAAGATCAGATTGCATTTGTGAAAGCACAGGCTGTTGAAAGAGCAAAAGCCGGAAAAAGCGTATCAAAAGAAAGCAAAGCTGCTCCAAAAAATGTTCTGGTTCTTGGCTGTTCAAACGGTTATGGCCTTGCAAGCCGCATCACAGCAGCTTTTGGCTACGGCGCTTCTACAATTGGTGTTTCTTTTGAAAAAGCAGGAAGTGCAACAAAATGGGGAACTCCAGGCTGGTATAACAATCTTGCTTTTGATGCAGCAGCAAAAAAAGAGAACATCAAGGCAGTTACAATTGACGGTGATGCTTTCTCTCATGAAATAAAACAGCAGGTTGTTGACGCTGCTAAAGCTTGGAATATTAAGTTTGACCTTGTTGTTTACAGCCTTGCAAGCCCAGTGCGCGTAGACCCTGATACAGGCGTTATGTACAAATCTGTGCTCAAACCAACCGGCAAAGTTTTTGCAGGCATGACAATTGACCCTTTTACAGGCGAATTAAAAGAGATTTCAGCTGAACCGGCTACAGATGAAGAAATTGCGAATACTCAGAAAGTTATGGGCGGTGAAGACTGGGCTCTTTGGATTGACAAGCTTTCAAAAGACAATCTTCTTGCTGAAAACTGCATGACAATCGCTTATTCATACATCGGACCGGAAGTTTCGCATGCAATTTATAGAAGCGGAACAATCGGAAAAGCTAAGGAACATCTTGAAAAAACAGCTCATGAACTTGACGCAAAAATGGCTTCATTCGGCGGTCACGCTTATGTTTCTGTAAACAAAGGACTTGTTACACGTGCAAGTGCAGTAATTCCTATAATTCCGCTTTATCTTTCTGTTCTGTTCAAGGTTATGAAAGCCCGCGGAACACATGAAGGCTGTATTGAACAGATCAACCGCCTTTTTGCAGAACGTCTTTATATCAGCGAAGACCGCACAAAGACACCTGTTCCTGTTGATGAAGAAAACAGAATAAGAATCGATGACCTTGAGATGGACCCTGAAGTTCAGGCTGAAGTAAGCCGCATTATGCCGACTGTTACAAGCGAAAACAGCGCAAAGCTTACAGATCTTGAAGGCTACAGACATGATTTTCTTGCAACAAGCGGCTTTGACATTGCCGGTGTTGACTACGAAGCTGATATAGCAACTTTTGACAGAATTTAAAAAAATTCGTCACAAGAAAATCAGAAATTTCGATTGTCTTACCGAAAATAATATAGAGGTCAACAACATGCTTTGCAGATTCTGCATTGCAGGTTGCTGGCGCTTTTAACCGCTAATATCAACTTAAGTTGAGAAGCTCGTTACACTTAACTGAACTTGATTTTTAGCGGTTATGCTACTAAACTAGTAGTATGAAAGCAGAAGACATTTCTGGTAAAATCTACAAACTGATGCTTCCTTTTACAACGGAAGACCTTCCTCCTGTTGCCTACGTCAGTATAGAAGTAGGAAACGATTTTCAAATTTCAGATGAAGAAATCCGCAGTTCTTTTGATAAGGTTAAATGGGATACAGCCCTTTCTTCTGCCGAGCTGTTGATTTTGCGTAAACCAAAGTCAAGCTTTTCAGACTCTTCTGTTATATTGGGCGGATTCTCTTTCTTTAACGATGATGTTGACGGCTGTATTGATGAAGCCGGAGATATACCGACGTTTTGTTTCATCGGCAAAAGCCTTTTTTAGCAAATTCAAATAGCAGGAAATCTATGGAAAGACGCGACAAACATAATTATTACCTTGATTTGGCAGAAGTGGTTTCTCAAAGAAGTACATGCTTAAGACGCCGCTATGGCGCTGTTATTGTTAAAAACGATGAAGTTATTTCCACCGGCTATGTAGGTGCACCGCGCGGCAGAAAGAATTGTTCAGACATAGGTGAATGTGTAAGACAGAAACTGCAAATTCCGCGCGGAGAAAGATACGAGCTCTGCCGTTCTGTTCATGCTGAAGTAAATGCAATAATAAGCGCAAGCCGCGACAAAATGATAGGAGCTTCGCTTTATTTGACAGGCCTTGAAGTTTCAGACGGTTCATATATAAAGAATGCTTCAAGCTGCTCAATGTGCAAGCGCACAATTATTAATGCCGGCATAGAAACTGTTTATATCAGAGAAGACAAAGACCATTTTAAAGTTATTCCTGTTTCAGAATGGATAGAAAACGATGAGTCTCTTGAAGGCAAATTCGGTTACTGATAAAAGCTCTTTTGTAACTTTTCGCATAGATAATTCATTTTTGATACAATAATGAAATTAACGGCATTAATCGCAAGATTAAACTGACCGTTTTGTGCAGAAATGCATGGAGGATTTTCGTATGAAAAGATTTACTGTAGTTATTGCTTTGTTGATTGCAGTACAGTTTCTTTGCTGTGCTTATAGTAAAGTTGAAAGCACCGGCAAAAAAGCACTTATTTTGATGTCTCTTGAAGAAGAGCAGCAACTTGGAACAGAATCGTACAATGAAATTCTGAAAGAAAGCAAACTTTCTACAAATGCTACTTATAACAAACGCCTTGATGAAATTGCAAAGCGTCTTATTGAGGCAGTAGGCAAAGATGCGCCGGAAGGAACTCAGTGGGAATACCATGTTATTGAAGACGAGCAGGTGAACGCTTTTGCTGTTCCGGGCGGAAAGATTGCAGTTTATTCTGGTCTTATGGCAATTGCTTCTGATGATGAGCTTGCTTATGTTGTTGGCCACGAACTTGGCCACGTAACAGCAAGACACGGCGCACAGCGCATGAGCCAGCAGGCTGTTATCTCGGCTGTCGGTTCGGTTGCGCAGGGTGCAATGAAGTCTGAGACAAGCGCAACACTCTTTTCTGTAGCTTATGGTCTTGGCTCTGAATATGGCGTTATCCTTCCTTATTCAAGACAGAACGAATATGAAGCAGACAATCTCGGCAGTTTGTATGCAGCGCGTGCAGGCTATAACCCGGACGGCGGCATATCAATGCTTCAAAAGCTTAAGTCGCTCAGCGGTTCAAGTTCTATGCCTGAATGGCTTTCAACACATCCGCTTGACGACAACCGCATTGCCAAGTTAAAGGAACTTTATCAGCGCAATACAGACGAATATAAAAAAGCAGTATCAACTAAGAAGAAATAAACACTTGAAAGGCTGTCCAATAAGCGGACAGCCTTTTTTGCAGGGCAAAATATTTTTATATAAAACCTTAAAAAAGACTTGAACATTTTTTCCAAAAATGTCATATTGAACCCATGAATACAAAACTTAGAAAAATTTCAACAGCCGGCGTTTTAAGCGCACTTATCATCTTGCTCGGTTTAACAAATTTGGGAATGATTCCATGTTCACCGACAGTTTCTGTAACACTTCTGCATGTGCCTGTTATTGTAGGTACAATTATTGAAGGTCCTGTTGTAGGGCTTGTAACAGCTTTTGTTTTCGGATTATACAGTTTAATCCGCGCTGCTATTTCTCCAGCCGGAGCATTGGACCCGTTCTTTGTAAATCCGCTGGTTTCAATTGTTCCAAGACTTCTTATTGCGGTTGTAACATGGCTTGTTTATTCTGGATTGAACAAAATTAAGAAAATGCCGAAAGTTGCAGGCTACATTGTATCTGCACTTTTGGGCGCTTTGGTTGCCGCCTTCGTTTATACAATTTTGGGTTCTATCGAAGCATTGCCAAAAACTTTTGCAGCAGCTGTTTCAGCATTTTTTGGCAGCCTTCTTGCAATCTTTTTTGCAACAGACGACAATAAATCTGTAATTGCTATTTCTGCATTCTTCGGTTCAATTACAAATACAATTTTTGTTCTCGGCTCGCTTGTTATCTTTTCAAACGGTTTGCTCACCAAAGAAGTAGCAGTGCTTGTTACTACAACAAACGGAATTCTTGAAGCAGTTGCTTCGATTATCTTTACAACAGCTATTGTTATTATCTGGTTCGGTTACAGCAACAGAAAAATTTCACGCATTAACAGCGAAACAACAGAAGAATAAATCATAGAATTACCACAAAAAAAGGAGGCCTGCGCAATGCACAGCCTCCTTTTTTATTATGAATATTGCCGCGTTATTTGTCTGCAACAGGCAGAAGCGCGGCAATTACTTTAAATAGCCTATTCGTCTAAAGCCAAATCACCGTCTTTAATCCAGCCAATCTTGCGGAAAAGCAGACCGAAAGCCCAGGTAATTACAGCAGGAAGAACAAAGCAGATAAGAATCAAGCCGAGCCAGTCAAAGAAAGTAGGGCTTATAGCAGCCGCGCCATGCGAAACTGCAACTTCGCTTGGGCTGTACCAGCCTGTAATAACGCCAATCTGACCAACAAAACCGCATGTGCCCATTCCGCTTGATACGGCGGCGCCGTTCATTTCAAGACCAAAAATGCATGTGGCAATAGGGCCTGTTATAAGCGAAGTCAGAATCGGCGGAATCCAGATTCTTGGGTTTTTTATAATGTTCGGCATCTGAAGCATTGATGTGCCGAGACCCTGAGACAAAAGACCGCCGGTCTTGTTCTCTCTAAAGCTCATAACCGCAAAACCGATCATCTGTGCTGAACAGCCTGCTACAGCCGCGCCGCCTGCAAGACCTGTTAAGCCCAATGCCGCGCAAATTGCAGCTGAACTTATCGGTAGTGTGAGCGCGATTCCGACCAAAGCAGAAACAATCATGCCCATTACAAAAGGATGGAGTGTTGTTGCCCAGACAATGAGGTTGCCGAAAGCAGAGGCTGCCTTGCCGATATAAGATGCTGTAAGCACCGTAAGAAGTGCGCCGCTCAAGATTGTCACAAGCGGCGTAACCAAGATGTCGAGCTTTGTCTTTTTGCTTACAAGGTTGCCAAGCTCTGCGCTGATTATCGCGATAAAGAGAACTGCAAGCGGGCCGCCTGCGCCGCCTGAAACATTGGCTGCTGCCCCGACTGCAACAAGGCAGAAAAGCACAAGCTGCGGCACTTTCATTGCATAGCCAATGCCTACAGCCATAGCTGCGCCTACAACGTGACTTTCTGTGGCAAAATTGCCCGCATTAACCAAAAAAGAGAAGACAGGGTTCTCGCCAAGACGGAGAAGCTGCTGTCCTAATGTTTTTACGATTGTTCCAATCAAAAGAGAAGCGAACAATCCCTGCGCCATACCACTCATAGCATCGATGAGATACCTTTTAACACGTGGGTGCATAAGACCTCCAAAAAATGAGAAAAATGTGTGTTTTGGGTTGATATACTTGTTGATGTAGTGGTAGGAGCACTCGTAGGCTCGTTAGGCAGCAGGTCTGCCGACAGTCATCTCAAACGTAACATCTAACCGTAATGTAATAAAGATTTTAATCTTTTGCAAGCCTTTGTATATTATTGAAAATGCTTGCAAAGCATGACATTTATTGCTGGTCACACCGGCAATGACACAATTTAACAGACAAATTTATCCTTGCCGATTTAAAATTTTATTTGTATTTTAGTTATAGGAGATGTATGAAATGGCAACTTATCAGTTTCAAACAGAAGTAAATCAGCTTCTTACGCTTATTATCCATTCATTGTATTCAAACAAAGACATTTTTTTGCGCGAAATCGTTTCAAATGCTTCAGATGCTTTGGACAAATTAAAGTATCTGACTGTTTCTGATGAATCTTATAAATCAGTTAATTTTGACCCGCGTATTGATATTTCTTTTGACGAGGACAAAAAGATTCTTGTTGTAAAAGATACTGGTATCGGTATGAACCAGGACGATTTAGTTGCAAATCTTGGTACAATTGCACGTTCAGGCACAAAAGCCTTTATGGAAAAACTTGCCGCAGACGCAAAGAAAGATTCTGCACTTATCGGTCAGTTCGGTGTAGGCTTTTATTCAGCATTTATGGTTTCTTCTAAAATTGATGTTTACAGCCGCAAAGCAGCCACAGACACAATTTACCGCTGGTCAAGCAACGGCACAAACTCTTATGAGCTCGAAGAAATTCCTGCTGATAACGAAGATGTAAAGAAATACGGACTTGATACTACTAACGGAACAGCCGTTGTAATGTATCTTAACGAAGATGACGGCGCTTATGCTTCTCGCTGGAAGGCTGAAGAGATTATTAAACGCTATTCAGACCACATTGCTTTTCCGATTTTTCTGCATTATGACCAGCGCAAATATGACGACAAGGGCAAAGAAACCGGTAAAGAATCAAAAGTTGAGCAAATTAACAGCGCAAGTGCATTGTGGCAGCGCTCTAAGAGCGAGCTGAAAGCTGAAGACTACAACAATTTTTACAAGACAATTTCACACGATACAGCCGATCCGCTTATGTATGTTCACACACATGCGGAAGGAACACAGGAATACACGACCTTGTTCTATGTACCTGAAAATGCTCCGTTTGACATGTATCAGGCTGATTATAAGAGCGGCGTAAAGCTTTATGTTAAGCGCGTATTCATCACAGACGATGACAAAGAGCTTCTGCCGACATACCTGCGTTTTGTGCGCGGTATCATCGACAGCGAAGACCTTCCGCTTAACGTAAGCCGTGAAATCTTGCAGCAGAACCGCATTTTGACGAACATTAAGACTTCTTCTGTTAAGAAGCTTCTCGGCGAATTCAAAAAGCTTTCTGAAAAAACTGATGAAGAAGGCAAGAAACAGTGGAACAAGTTTGTTTCGCAGTATAACCGCCCGTTAAAAGAGGGCCTTTATTCAGATTTTGCAAACCGCGAAGAAATTGCCGAGCTTGTACGCTTTAAGAGTACAGCCGAAGAAGGCACAGGCGACGATAAATGGACAAGCTTTGCAGATTATGTTCAGCGCATGAAGCCTGACCAGAAAGCTATCTACTATATTACCGGAAGTGACGAAAAACAGCTCCGCGCTTCTCCTCTGCTTGAAGCTTATAAGTCTAAGGGCTTTGAAGTTCTTATTATGGCAGATGAAATTGACGACATTGTAATTCCGTCTTTGAACAAATATAAAGACTTTGACCTTAAAGCTGTAAACCGCGCTGGCAGCGACGAGGAACTTGGCGTTGATAAAGCTGAAGCTGAAAAGAAAGCCGAAGAATTCAAGCCTGTTGTTGAAAAGATTAAGAAAGCTCTCGGCGAGCGTGTAAAAGATGTAGTTCTTTCAAAACGCCTTTCAGATTCTCCTTCTTGCATTGTTGTTGACGAAAACGACCCGTCACTTCAGCTTGAAAGAATGATGAAAGCAATGGGTCAGGCAACAATGAACGAGGTTAAGCCTATTCTTGAAGTAAATGGCGACCACGCTCTTGTAGCAGCTTTGAAAGCTTCTTCTGACGAAGAGTACATTGCAGATGTTTCTAACGTGCTTCTTGATCAGGCTCTGCTTGTTTCAGGCGGAGAACTCAAAGATCCTGCTGATTTTGTTAAGCGCATTAACAAACTGATGGTAAAATAACCGCAAACGGCAACTTTCAAGCTTGCTGTTAAAGCATAAAAAGGGTTCAGCTCCCAATCCGAGCCGAACCCTTTTTTATTCTATATTGAAAAAAGGATAAACCAAGCAACCTCGTTTAGCAATCTTGAATGTGGAAAAAATCCAAATATATGCTATAATCAAACCATCTCAAGTTAAAAAGAGAGGTTCCCAAATGCTTGTTTTACCCGCATACTACGACGGCAACTCCGTAAAGACTGTGGACGATTATAAATTCTCAAAAAATCAAAAGCTGATGATTACAGTTTTGGATGAAGCTGAAGAGAAAAAAATAAACGAAATAAAATCATTACGCGGAAGTCTTTCAAAATACGCTGATCCGAATTTGATTGAAAACGAAAAAATAGCATGGGGCAAAGCTATGGGAGAAAAGCATGGTTTACGCTGATGCTAATTGCCTTTTACGTTTCATTCTGAATGACAATCAAGAAATGGCAGATTATACAGAGAGTCTTTTGAATACACAGGAAGTATATTTATTACATGAGGTTCTTTGTGAGATGGTATATGTATTAAACAATGTTTATAAAACAACTAGAAAAGAAATAAATACAATTTTATCTGCTTTAATTGAATATGTAATAATTAATGATTCAGATGTCATGAAAAAAGCCTTACAATTTTATGCTGATACAACGCTTGATTTTGTTGATTGCATACTTCTTGCCTATTTCAAAAATAATAAAATACAGATAGCAACCTTCGATAAGAAACTTAAGAATAAACTGAAATAATGATTTCAACATTTTGTTATTTTTCTGTTTGATCGAATAGGCGCCGAGATCATGTTTCAGAGATTTTGCTTTTAGGCTTTATCTTTTCCACCGATGAAGGGTTCTGTCTAAAAACGGCCGAACCCTTTTTTATTAGTGGCGCATGAGCCAGTGCGCATGCTGGCATGCGCACAACCAACCACCCGC
>CAMJMF010000017.1 GCA_946406925.1 uncultured Spirochaetales bacterium
CAATATTCTGATTTTACTGCGCTTTCACAGCTACAAGTTCTATATAGCCGCGTTCGCCTCGTGGTTCAAGTTGGATTCGTGAATTTTCTTTCATACTATACAACGCAGTTTAATGCGCCTGAGCTTAATATCACATTCTATAATATGCCCACAGCAGAAAAGATGCTTTCTTTTTATGAACGCTCTTAAGGAAAGCTTAACTTGAGTGTATTTGAGGGTCTTGCTTTGTGTATGTTATTCCGTCCAGTTTTCAATAACAATATCTTGCAATCGCGAAAGATGTTGTGTGTTGTTAGTTACAAGAACGGCTTTATTTCAGTTTGCAAGGCAGTTTGTCAGATTTTGAGCAACTTTCTTATTACCTTCCATTTTTTTTTCAGGTATTAAACTTTACGCACGAATAAAAAAAAAGCCGTCGTGCGGACAGCCACCAGCACAACGGCTTTTAAGAGAAACTTTTTGTTATAAATCCTTTACAAATCGTAAATGCCACATTTGCAGCATACATGGCATTTTATGGAGTAATGTAAAAGACCTTAGGCAATGCGCAGTACACACAGAACCAAATATATATAGGAGAAAATCACAACACAGGACAAGTGCTACACACTGTATCCTGCTACTTCCATTAGTTCCTTCCAATTAGCAACTACTATATCAACAATGTCCGGGTCATAGCGGGTTCCTGAACACTGCTTGATTTCCTCGTAACACACATTTTCAGGGAACGCCTTGCGGTAGCTCCTTGTGGTCATCATTGCGTCTATTGAATCACAGACGGCAATTAGCCTTGAACCGAGCGGTATGCTGTAATCAGCAATACCGTCTGGATAGCCCTGGCCATCAAACCTTTCATGATGGTGCAGAACAATTTCTGCAATCTCTTTAAATGCAGGCGATTTTCTTAAAATCCGCGCACCTATTTCAGGATGCTGCTTTATTACGGCAAATTCCGCATCTGTAAGCCTTCCGTTTTTCCGCAGAATTGCATCAGGAATGCCTATTTTGCCGATGTCATGCAGATGCGCGGAAAAATGGTACAGCATCACTTCATCTTTTGGAAAACCCATCCGTTTTGCAATAAAGAGCACCATATCACTTACGCGCTGCGAATGTCCTTCCGTGTAATAGTCTCTTTCTTCAAGCGCACCTGTTATGCAGCCAATTATCTCGTGAAAGTCAACTACACCGAACATATTTACAGCCTCACTTTTATGCTATGTGCTTTTTTGAAGGGCACTCCCGCATGCGGCATGAACCGCACATAGAACAGGAAGAACAGCCGGAACAGTTTTTCCCGGATTTTTTGTCGCGCAGCATTTTTACGATTATGCCGCTAACGATACCAGCCAGAATCAAACCAACAACTAAAGTTCCCATAAGCTAAACCTCCTGTCTATATTTTGTTATGAACTATGCCTTGCTTGGCTTTCTGAACAGTGCCCATACGAACACAGCCAGCACCGCAATTGCACAGATAAAGCCTGCAATATTGCCTGCACCGCCGAACATGCTGCCAAACTGATAAACGATAAACGAAACAACATAAGCAAAACCGCACTGCCAGCCGATTGCAGCCCATGTCCATTTTCTGCTGTTCATCTCGCGCTTAATTGCACCGATTGCCGCAAAGCATGGCGCACAGAGCAGGTTGAAGATGAGGAACGACATTCCGGCAGGATGAGTGAACGCGGCGGCAAGATTTGCCCAAGTTTCTTCTCCGCCATAAAGAATGCCCATTGTGCCTACGATGTTCTCTTTTGCGACAAGCCCTGTAATTGAGGCAACGGCTGCCTGCCAGTTACCCCAGCCTACCGGCGCAAAAATCCAGGCGATAAGACCGCCGAGCTTTGCAAGAATACTTGCGTCCATCTGGTCTTCTTCGAGCATTCCAAAACCGCCGTCTGCCCAGCCGAAGAACGACAAGAACCAGATAACGATTGTTGAAAGCAGAATGATTGTTCCGGCTTTTTTAATGAATGACCAGCCTCGTTCCCACATTGAACGGAGAACATTGCCGACTGTCGGCCAGTGATAAGCCGGAAGTTCCATTACAAACGGAGCAACTTCGCCCATAAAAGGCTTTGTCTTTTTAAGGATTATGCCCGAACAGATGATTGCACCGATTCCGATAAAGTATGCAGAAGTTGCAACCCATGCAGAACCGCCGAAAATTGCGCCTGCAACAAGTGCAATAAACGGAACTTTTGCACCGCAAGGAATGAATGTTGTAGTCATAATCGTCATGCGGCGGTCGCGTTCGTTTTCAATAGTGCGGCAAGCCATAATACCAGGAACACCGCAGCCTACACCGACAAGCATAGGAATAAACGACTTGCCCGAAAGACCAAAGCGGCGGAAGATACGGTCGAGAATAAACGCAATGCGTGCCATATAACCGCATGCTTCAAGGAAGGCTAAGAAGATGAACAGAACGAGCATCTGCGGAACAAAGCCCAAGACCGCGCCGACACCGGCAACAATACCGTCAAGAATAAGCCCCTTAAGCCAGTCTGCGCATTCAACTGCATCAAGCCCTGACTCAATAAGAGCCGGAATACTTGGAACCCAGATTCCGTATTCAGCAGGATCTGGCCCTTCTTCGCCATATTTTTCTGCCATTTGTTTTGCTTCGGCAGCCATTTCTTCTGTAATCTCAATAGGCTCAGAAACTTCCATTGTTTCATCATCTACAACAACATAAGTCTTTTCGCCGTTTTCAAGCGCTTCAAGAATTGCCGGCGTATCACCGTATTCTTCAGCGGCTTCTTCGTAGGCTGCTGTGCCGATGCCGAATAAATGCCAGCCGTCGCCGAACAAATTGTCATTAGTCCAGTCTGTTGCAGCTGCGCCCACAGTTACCATTGCAACGTAGTAAACAAGCCACATTACAGCCGCAAAAATCGGCAGCGCGAGCCAGCGATTTGTTACAACGCGGTCAATCTTGTCTGAAGTAGAAAGCTTTCCTGCATCGCGCTTTTTGTACACACCCTTCAGCAGACTGGCAATATAGATATATCTTTCATTTGTGATAATTGCTTCGGCATCGTCGTCCATTTCAGCTTCGCAGGACTTAATGTCGTTCTCAATGTGCGCCATCTTTTCAGCGGAAATCTTGAGCTTTTCAATGATTTTCTGGTCGCGCTCAAAAATCTTGATTGCATACCAGCGCTGTTTTGATTCGTCCATTTCGTGAAGAACGGCTTCTTCGATGTGTGCAATCGCATGGTCAACAGAGCCTGAGAATGTATGGTACGGAACAACAGCACCTTTTTTTGCTGCTTCAACCACCATTTCTGCGGCTTCTTTAATGCCGGTCTTTTTTAAGGCTGAAATTTCAACAACTTTGCAGCCGAGCCTTGCTGAAAGTTCTGCAATGTTGATTTTGTCACCGCTTTTTCTTACGATGTCCATCATGTTTACAGCCACAACCATCGGAATGCCGAGTTCGGCAAGCTGAGTTGTCAAATAAAGGTTACGCTCAAGGTTTGTTCCGTCAATAATATTCAAAATACCGTCCGGACATTCGTCTATCAAATAATTTCTTGAAACAACTTCTTCAAGCGTATAAGGCGAAAGCGAATAAATACCGGGAAGGTCGACAATCTCAACGTCACCGGCAGAGGCAGATTTGTATTTGCCGGATTTTTTCTCAACAGTTACTCCCGGCCAGTTGCCGACGAACTGATTTGAACCCGTAAGGGCATTGAACAAGGTTGTTTTTCCGGCGTTAGGGTTTCCGGCTAATGCTATTTTCATTTCAGACCACCTCGATAATTTCAGAATCTGCTTTTCTAAGCGAAAGTTCGTAGCCGCGCACTGTAATTTCCACAGGGTCACCAAGCGGGGCAACTTTACGGACATAGATTTCAACACCTTTTGTGATTCCCATGTCCATGATGCGCTTTTTGATTGCGCCCTCACCGGAAATTTTCTGGACAGTTACTGTCTGTCCGGTTTTTACATCCCTCAAAGTCATACAAAAATTCTCCTTCCCATTTCTTCGCTTATGGCGATACGGGTTTCTTTTACATTGACGATTATGTTGCCTGCATTTGCAGAAATAATGCTTACATTTCCGCCCGGCACAAAGCCGAGATTTTCCAAATGTCGTTTTACTTCCGCACTGCCGGTTATTTTCTTGATGATGTTGTTCTCTCCAATGTTCGCAAATATCAGCGGCATCATTTTTTTTCTCCCGTGGAAGTTAGTATTAGCTAACTCTAAGAATAAAAAATAAAGCCTTTTTTATGGAAAAGCTGAAAACCTTGGGGTTAGTCCTTGCTAACTACAATGGTTAAATTAAACTAACAAAGAGATTTTGTCAATAGGTTAGACATACATAACACGCGGAGAAAAAAAAGAAGCCGGAGCAGAAAAACTGCAGCCGGCTCACTCTAAAACAGACTGAAAACTCAGCCGAGAGCAACGTCAAGAATCATCATCAGCACAAAGCCGAACATGAACATTACCGTTCCAAGGTTTGAATGCTCGCCTTCTGCCATTTCTGGAACAAGTTCCTCTATTACAACAAAAATCATTGCACCGGCGGCAAAGCTCAAAAAATACGGCAAAACCGACATAATCATTGAAGAAAGAATTATTGTAAGAACTCCGGCAATCGGCTCAACAATACCTGAAAGAATGCCGTACAAACATGCGCGGCTTTTTGAAAGCCCTTTTGAATGAAGCGGCATTGAAATAATTGCACCTTCCGGAAAGTTCTGAATAGCAATTCCGAGCGCAAGCGAAAGAGCGCCTGCCTCGCTGATTTGTGCAAAGCCTGAAGCCCAGCCCGCATACAGAATGCCGACCGCCATACCTTCCGGAATATTGTGCAAAGTTACGGCAAGCACCATCATTGTTGTTTTCTGAAGTTTGCTTTTAGGCCCTTCTTCTGTTTCATCAAGATGCATATGCGGAATTACTTTATCCAGAATGAGAAGAAAAACCATGCCGAAGCAGAAGCCTATTGCAGCAGGAACAAACGCCAGCTTGCCGCGGTCGCTGACCATATCCATAGACGGAATCAAAAGACTCCACACAGAGGCGGCGACCATAACTCCGGCAGCAAAACCAGAGAGCATTTTCTGGATTCTTACGTCCAGCTCTTTTTTCATAAAGAAAACTAGTGTTGAACCAAGCGCCGTTCCTAAAAACGGAATCAGAAGCCCTTTTGCGATTATTCCTGTCATAAGCCAGTTATTTTTTTTCTATAATAGATTTGCAGACTCTAAAGCCCAGGTTGCTGCTCTTGCCTGCAGGGGCACTTCCACTGCGGTAAAAGACTGTGCACTGAGGCGCATCGTCAAGCCAGCTGCCGCCGCGCTTTATGCGCATAGTGCCAAGATGCGGCCCATGCGGGTCAGTCTGCGAAACAACAGGCAGTGTATCAAGAAAATCCCAGCACCATTCTGCAACATTGCCGCACATATCGTAAAGACCGAGCGCATTCGGATTTTTGCAGCTTACATCGTGCGTGCGCACATCGCTGTTTTCGCCGTACCAGGCAACTTCTTGTATAGAGTTGCTGCCGGCATAAAGCTCAGGAGACTTTAGAGAGCCGCCTCTTGCGGCATATTCCCATTCAGCTTCTGTAGGCAGACGGTAGCCGTCAGCTTCATAATTACAGTCAATACGCTTCCATGCAAGGCTGTCGCTGGTAAGAGAAGTCAACTCTGTGTCACGGCCAAGACTGTAGCATGGCGCAAAATTGTGCATAACGCTCAGGCGGTTGCAGTAAATAATGGCTTCGCACCAGGTTACGCATTCAACCGGCCGGTTTTCGCCCAAAAGCTTAGAAGGATTTTTTCCCATAACAAATTTGAACTGCTTTTGTGTTATAGGCGTTTCTGAAATTGAAAAAGAACTTAATGTTACGCTATGGCTGAAGTCACCGCTTCCCATCATAAATACATTGCCCGGAACAGTAATCATTTTAGGGCAGTCATCGTTGAATGCAGCCATTATTTCCACTGAATTTGCCGTACCTTCAGCTTGAACAGGCTGACCGCACTGAGGACAAAATTTAAAATTTTCAGGAAGTTCTGTGCCGCACTTAGAGCATTTCATTTTTTCGTCTCCATTATTCAATTGAAATAAGTATACCACGATTTTTTAAATAAACAAAGAAATCAATTGACTTTTTTTCCGATTAGCCGAAATATATATATATATCTATACGCACCAACAAACTGGAGCAAAAATGACAATTAAAGAAAGCCAAAAAGATATAATTACAGTTCTTGCCGTTGAAGGCAGACTTGATACAACAACAGCACCTGAACTTGAAACACGCATAAAAAACTGTACACAGACATGCAAAACACTCATCATTGACTTGAAAGATGTAAGCTATATTTCCAGCGCGGGCTTACGCGTAATTCTGCTTGCCCACAAACTGATGATAGGCATCGGCGGAAAAATGTCTGTACGCAATCCGTCAGAATTCTGCCTTCAGGTATTCCAAGCTACAGGAATGGAAGGCGTCCTTTCGATTATCAATGTCTAAAATGCATCTAGCTGAGGCGGAGCTTGTTCCGGCTGCCGCCTTGCAAAGACGCACCCTGCACCTTACCCAAGTTTTTTCCTAATTGTCAGAATATTCTTGTCACCTACATATTCGTACTCAACAGAATCCATAAACTGCTTTGTAAGAAAAATCCCGAGTCCGCCGATTTCGCGCTCATCAAGAGAAAGGCTCGTGTCCGGGTCTGAATGTGCAAGCGGGTCAAATTTCTTGCCGTGATCGCTGAACACAACCGTCAGCGTATCATTCTCAAAACCACAGCTTATATTTACAGGGCCTTCGTCCGGCTCATAGGCATAATGCGCAATATTCACAAATATTTCTTCAACAGCAAGGTCTATTTTATTCAGAATGTCCATCGGACAGTCTTTCTGAATCTGTTCATGAACAAAATCAAATACAGCCTGCATATTTTCATCAGTTGCCTTAAAGCTTTTTTCAACCATAAGTCCACCCACCTTATCTTTAAGCACAAGTTCAAGCATTGTAATATCGTCAAACTGCGGAACACCGCCCACAAAAGCATCTATATCACTGCGTACATCAGCAAGCGACTGGCGCACATCTTTAAGCTCAGCCTTTCTAAGAAAGCTGATAAGCCGCTCTTCGCCGTAAAGCCCGTTATTCGCGTCTGTTGCTTCTGTAACACCGTCCGTATAAACAAAAAGCCTGTCGCCCTTTCCCAGCGTAATAGAATGCTCGTTGTAGCGCATGCCTTCCATTCCGGCAAGCATAAGGTCAGGCTTAGACTTAAGAAATTCTACTATGTTCTCGTGCCGCAGCACAGGGAAAGTGTGGCCTGCATTCACAAACCTAAGCTCGCCTGTGCCAAGCGAGAGAATTCCCATCCAGCAGGTAACAAAAAGCCCTGCATCATTGCCTTCGCAAAGCTCGTTGTTGACGCGCTCAAAAACCTGCGAAGGCTTAAGCCCCTGCATGACATTGTTTTTGATAAGCGTTTTGGCAATAACCATGAACAATGCGGCAGGCACACCCTTTCCGCTTACGTCACCGACAACAATCGCAAAATGATCGTTGTCAACCATAAAGAAATCGTAGAAATCACCGCCGACCTCTTTTGCAGGTTCCATTGTAGCGAAAAGCTCAAGTTCGGGGTGGTCTTTATATGGAGGAAAAATGCGCGGCAGCATGTTCGCCTGAATCTGGGTTGCAACGTCAAGCTCAGCTGAAAGACGCTCTTTTTCGGCAGTTGTGTGCGTAAGGTCGGCTATGTACTGGTTCATGTCCACGCTCATTTTTTCAATTGCACGGGCAAGAATGCCGAATTCGTCTTTGCCCTTGATTTTTTTCAGTCTGTCTGAAAGCTTACCCTTGTGTTCAGCAAAATGCGAAGTTTCGTTTGTAATAAGCGAAACCGGCTTGAAAAAGCGCAGCATAAGCAGCAGTGTAAAGAAGGCGACAATTATAAGCGTTATTGCAGCAGACGATAGCCCGACCGTCTTTATGTAGCTTTCCTTAAAGCCCTGCATCTCGCTCATCGGCTTAACAATGCTCATAATTGCCACAATGTTACCCATACTGTCTATAACCGGCATAGAAGTCGTAACATGACCGCCAGCTGCATTATATACAAACCGGACAGTCATTTCGCCTTTTTGCATGACATTTTTCAAGTTTTGAATATATTTCTCATCATAATTTGAAAGCGAAGTAATTATTCCGAGCTTGATTTTTTTGGCTTTTTTCACTTCGGAATTGACTGTGTCAAAAATGTAGACACGCGTCATGAATTTTGAATCTGGAACGGTTACATAGATATATGCAAGCTTTGACGTCTGTGTAAGAATGTCAAGCTGCTCGTCAGTTTCATACCATTCATCGTCTTCCTGACCGCCTTTCAGATAATAATTGACACGGTCTGCATTGACATAAGAAACAGCCGTTTCGGCAACCTGCTTTGTAACTTCGCGGTACTGCCGCTCAAACAAAGACCTGAAAACTCTGTAGCCGATTATTCCGTTTCCCACACTAAGAACAATACAAAAAAGCACAAGATAAAGCGGCAGCTTAATCGACAAGCTGGCCAGCGAAAATTTCTTCTGTTCGTCCATAACGAATATTATAAATCAGTTCACGCGTAAAAGCTATTTATATGCTAAAATAATTTATGGACTACAGCTATATTTTGAGTTCGGCAGTGCCGTGCTTTGAAACCTTTTCTTCTTTCGGTTTTACTGAAGAAGACGGCAAATACACATGCAGAAAAACGCTGCCTAATTCAGATTTTTACACGCTTATTCATGCTGACAAAAACTCAATTTATGCGGAAGTCTTCGACATTGCAACCGGCGAGAAATATGCGCTTTTTGACATGACGAATGTAAACGGCAGCTTTGTCGCTTCAATACGAGAGCAGGTTCAGGCAATTATCGATGATTTTATGGCTAAATGCTTTGAATCGGCAGATGTTACCGCAAAGTACATTGCCTTTATAGAAGAGCAGTTCGACTGCAAACCCGAATATCCATGGGAAAACGATTCAAGCTGCGTTTTCAGGTGCAGGAACAACAAATGGTTTGCGCTTGTCATGAAAGTCAAGTACAGACAGCTCGGCATTCCGGGCGAAGAATTTGTAGATGCGGTAAACCTCAAAGCGGACTGCGAAAAGATTCCGCTGCTGATTGACCGCAAAACAGTGTTTCCTGCATGGCACATGAACAAAAAGCACTGGATTACGGTTCTGCTCTCGGCAGTTACAGACTTTGAGCTTTTGTGCCGTCTGACAGCAGAAAGCCATGAGCTTGCCGGCATGGGCAAAAATACGCTTGACACCAGCAAGAAAAAAACTCTAGAAATAACACAGGACTCGATATGACAAAATCACAAAAAACTTCATTTGTTCTTAATCTCTTGATTGTTCTGATGACCATTTTTGCAATCTGGGCAATGCTCGCAGATTTTCGTTTTATGAGCGATCCTTCAAAGCCGGCGGTTTTATCGTCTGCAAACGCAAAAGCTTTCAAATATTTTACTGTAGATTCAAATGTGTTTGCCGGAATAATTTCATTGGTTATGATGATTGTGCAAGTTCTAATTGCTAAAGACAGGCTGAAAAAGCTTCCAAAACTGCTGCATCTGCTGAAACTTGCCGCCACAACCGGCGTTATGCTCACAATGCTTGTAACAGTATTTTTTCTTGCACCGTTTCAATTTGACTTTTTTTCGCTTTTTATGGATTCTAACCTCTTTTTGCACCTTTTGATTCCGCTTGTCTGCATTATCACTTTTGTGTTTTTTGAACCGGCAGAAATTTCAACAGCACAGACATTTGCAGGCACAGTGCCGATGTTGATTTACGCAATTTTCTACGGCACAAACATAATTCTGCATTTGCAGAACGGAAAGACTTCGCACGATTATGACTGGTACGGTTTTCTTGACGGCGGTGTAAGCACAATATGGTTTGTAGGTCCGCTGATGCTGGCTGTTACCTGGGCTATGGCACTGCTAATTCAGACCGCAAACAAGAAGTTTGCCCGCAATTGAGCATAATGTTTTCCCAAATCAATAACAGACAGTATAAAGCAGTTCACGCGTAAAAGCTATTTTTGTGTTAAAATAATTTATCGTTTCAGCTATATTTTGAGTTTGACAGTGCGCACCTTGAAAAGTTGAGGAAAAATTAATGAATGCTTTTTATGATTATTATCTAGATGAAGTTTGCAGAACATGGCTTTTGATTCTTGTTATCGATTTCATTCTTTCTATTAAAGAAGGTCAATCGTGGTTTAACATAAAAGGTCCTGTCGGTGTATCTCACAAAGTTTTTCATTTTATTGCCGGCATAGTTTTCATTCTTGGCGGATTTTTTGTGCAGTATTTCTTTTGCCCGATAAATTCTAAATTCTGCACTACTAAAGATATTTTGCTTGGCTGGGGCTGCTGTTTTTCAATAATAATATCCAGCGTAATTTTGCATTTATTTCCGATTTTCTATGCGAACATGAAAAGCACAGCTTTCAAAGTTGCAGGCGGTCTATTGATTCTAGGTTCAACAGTTCTAGGCTTTGCAACACTCAATTTAATGGGCTTAAAGTTTTTATCGATTATTCCAATATTGCTTTGCTTGTTAAGCTGTCTGTTCTTTATAAGGAATTTCAAAAGAAATGAGAAACGCTATTTTATAATAGAAAAAGCCTGCTGTTATCTTAATATCTTATTCTTTATTGTTTGGTTCTTATTATAAAAATGCAGAACCAGACACACTGTTGTCATATTCTGCGGTGTATAATGCGGGCATGACACGACCTGAATTCAGCTCAATAAGCACATTTGAAGGATTTTCAAAATATTACTGGTACCGCGACGAACTGCTCGCCATATGCAGAAAGCTGGGCGTAAGTTCTACCATCGGCAAGCACGAACTTGAAGACATAATCAGACAGCATTTTGCAGGCACGCTTGATGCGGCAAAACTGAAAAAGCCGCGCGCCACAAGCCGGAATGCAAAGAAGCGCACACCGGCTGAACCATATACGCGGAACACAAGCGTTGTTCTCTCAGGCTTTACATGCGGAAACATGGGGCGGGCCTTTTTTGAGGCAGAAACCGGTATTGTGCCGTTCCATTTTACGGCAGACATGGTTGCCTGCATCAAGAAAGCGCGCGCAGAAAATGACGAAACCTTTACGCTCGGCGACCTTGCTGACGTTTTTTACGGCAAAAAGACATACGCCACCTACGACAAAAGCGTCTGCCAGTGGAATCAGTTTTTAAAAGACTATTTTGCTGACCGCGGCAAAAACGGAACAGCCGAAGAAGCACGCGCACTGTGGAAAAAGGTGCGCGACTCCGACAAACCCAAAGTGTACACGCCCGAACTGCTTTTAACAGGAGAACCCAAAGATGAATGAGCTTTTGAACCGCATTGATGAAATTCACACAACGCCAATGGGCATTGACCGCATAAAACGCAATCTTGAGCTTTCGTGCCCGGATTCTGCCGTTGTCGACTGGTGCAAAACCAGAATCACAGCCCCGAACGCATCATTCACCCTGAAAGGAAAAAACTGGTACATAACCAGCAGTAACGCAGTGTTCACCGTCAACAAATACAGCATGACAATCATAACAGCAAAGCTGGTAAAAGCCTAAGAACAATTGAACAAATTTTCATTGAATTTCTGTTCAATGAATTGACAAATACTCCTTTTCGCTATACATTGAATATATATTCAATGAAATTATTTTCAACGAATTAAACAGGAGTTTTATGACACGGAACGAGCAGAAAGAAGAACGCCGCAAACAGATTCTGTTTAAGGCACTTGAGCTTTTTGTTACGAAAGGCTTCAGCGAAACAAAAATAACAGACATCTCGCAGGCACTTAATATCAGTACCGGGCTTTTGTTTCATTACTACGAATCAAAAGAACAGCTTTATCTTGCTCTTGTGCAGATGGGCGTAGACGGAACAAGTACACCGCAGAAAAATTCTTACAGCACACCGCTTGAGTATTTTGAAATGTTTTTGCGCGGTTTATTTGCAGCCACTGCCTCACAGGTTTGGATTCCGCAAATGTTTGTGCTTATGAATCAAGCGCGCAGACCCGGCATCCCGGAGCATATACGCACCCTGGCTTCATCTGTAAACCAGGTAGAGTTTTCCGCCAGAATAATTGAACAGGGGCAGAAAGACGGCTTGTTCAAAAAAGGCGATGCAACTGCACTTTCAGCAACTTTTTGGAGCAGCATTCAGGGAATTATGGAAGAACACACAATAAACCCTGCGCTGCCCCTCCCCGAAGTCAGCTGGCTGCTCGACATAATCCGGGCATGAGGTACATTCCACAAAAACAGGAACTAGGAGAATTATATGGCTAAGAAAATAATTATTGTAGGCGCTGGAATCGGAGGACTTAGTGCCGGAATCTACGCACTTAAAGCAGGTTTTGAAGCCGAAATATACGAGAAAAATCCGCTCGCAGGCGGAGAATGCATGGGCTGGAACCGCAAAGGCTACCACATTGACAACTGCATTCACTGGCTGACCGGCACAGACTCAAACACAAAGCTCTGGCAGGTATGGAAGACTGTCGGTGCAATTGACGAGAACACCGAATATGCAAACACACACAAGTTCTACTCAAGCAGAATTGACGGCAAAGAACTAACGCTCTGGAACGATCTCAAAAAAACTGAAGAAGAACTTATAAAAGCTGCGCCCGAAGACGAGGCTGAAATCCGTAAGTTTATTCAGCATGTTGAATACGCAAAATCATGCGCTGTGCCGTCAGACAAGCCGCTCGATATGATGAAAATCAAAGATTATATCGAAATGGGCAAAGATATGGCTGACATGCCCAAGGTCATGAAAGAATACGGCAAAATTAGCTGCAGCGAGCTTGCGAAGCGGTTCAAGAACCCGGTAATGCAGAAACTGATGTGCGACTATCTGCCGGCAGATTACACTGCTTATTCGTTCCTTGTTTCTTATGCGACAATGGCAAGCGGCAATGGAAATATTCCATTAAAAGGTTCTCTTGCCATGTCACTTAGAATTGCGCAGCGCTTTAAGGATTTGGGCGGAATTCTTCATACAAACACGCCTGTAAAGCGCATTATAATAGAAAAGAAACGGGCAGCCGGAATTGAACTTGAAGACGGCACAATTGTGAAGGCTGATGAAGTTATAAGCGCAGTTGACGTTGATTTTCTTTATGGAAAACTCTTTGACAGAAAATACATGCCGAAAGACCTCAAAAAGGCTTATGAAAACAGAAAAGCTTACCCGATAACAACCGGTTTTCAGGTTGCATATGCTATCGACAGCAATTTTTCAGGCGATGACACAATTTTCTTTGAGTGCGAACCGCTGCAAATCGGGTCTCTGAGCTTTAAGCGCATGTCTGTAAAAAGCTATGCATACGACAAAAGTTTCGCCCCGGAAGGCAAGACCGTTCTTCAGGCAAATATTGTACAATCTGATATCGACTATGAATTCTGGAGCAGCCTCAGCGCAGAAGAATACAAGCAGAAAAAGGCCGAGCTTGCAGAAGAGCTTACAAAACGCATAATCAAAGAATTCCCTGAACTTGAAGGCAAAATTGAGCTTTTGGACTGCTGGACTCCGCTGACGTACAGCAAATATTGCAACGCATACCACGGCTCATACATGGGCTTTGTTACCACAGTGGGAAACAAGCAGATGCGCTTCAAAGGCATTGTCAAAGGTGTCAGCAACCTTTTTATTGCAGGTCAGTGGGTTATGAGCCCGGGCGGGCTGCCTATTGCACTGATTTCAGGCAAGTTTGCTGTGCAGCGTATTCTGAAACGCGACGGCAGAAGCATTGAGATTTAACAAAACGCAGAAATGCCTGGCAAGCTGCCGGGCATTACTTTATATTGCGGAGGGCTTCAATCACCTTGTCGGCGCCGCCCTGCTGAACTAAAAGCGCACCGATATTGCAGGCATTTTCGGTAAATGTGAAATCAGCAAAAATTGCTTCTGCCTTTTTTCTTATTACTCCAGCTGAAAATTCCTTGAACGGAATAACCAGCCCTGCACCATTTTTTTCGACAGAAGAAGCATTAAAAATTCTTTCAAAAACTCTGCCCGGATATATAAGCTGCGGCACACCGTAAACAAAGCTGTCAGCTGTGCTGTTCTGTCCGCCATGATGAATAAAAAGTGCCGCCTCCGGCAGCAGTTCTGCAAAATTCCATCTTGAAGCTATATGTATGTTGCCATGTGATTCTTCTGAATGCCCCTTTGCGGCAATATAAACTTCGTAAGGCAAAGCGCTGAAAGCTTTTGAAATTTCAGCAGCCATTTTCTTTGCTGAAATTGAACCGCTGCCCATATACACAAGCACCTTGTTTTTGTTTTGCAAAGAACATTCAGGCAGCTTCTGATGTTTCCATGAACCGCAGAAAACAACGGAATTGTCCTCAAAAGGCTCAAGTTCCTTTATGCTTGGAACAAAGCGTCTGTCTGCCTGCTTGAAAATTTCAAGTGCAGACGAAACCTTTGGAAGATTGTTTTCAGCAAGAATGCGGTTAAGCGCACCGGAAAATTGAGGCGATACAGCGTATTCCGGCTGTGTAGGAAAACTTGCACTTGCAAAAACAGTACGCTGTTCCAGTTTTGCGGCAATTACGGCAGACAGATTGAATTCAGAATAGACAATGTCGGGGTTAAAGGCTTTTATTGCCTGCCTGATGTTTTGAATGCTCTTTTTAAGATAAGTGTACGAAGAATTGCCGGTAAAAAACAGAACATCATCAAAGCTGTTTACGCGTTTTCCTGCGGTTAAACCGAATTTTTGCGCAAGAGGGAAAGTTCTTTTTGAAATGAAACGCGGCAAACCAAGCGGCGACGGCACTTCAAGAAAATTGTTTTTCACATTCGGTAGAGGCTTATAATTCACATCTTCTGCCATGCAAGTTGCAACCACGAAACCATGCTCTATAAGCCGCGCGGCAAGAATTTCTGTCCGGACAAAAGAGCCGGCGGTTTCTGCCATTGCAGCCATTGGAACTATTAAAACCCGTTTTGCGCCAAAACTGCTCATTTCTCAGCTTCTCCCTTATACTGCATGGAAATGCACGTTTCAGCAAAACCGCAGGATTTCCAGAAGCGCAGGCCCGGCTCATTCCATGGAAGCACATCAATATTAATTGTGTCTGTCTGTAGATAGTCCATAAGCAGATGGAACGCCTCTCTGCCAAGATGCCGGCGCCTGTAATCTCTTTCAATGAAAAACTGCCGCAAATACAGGGGCTTTTCGGTGTCTTTTACAAGCGCATAGCCCACAGCGGTATTGTCCTGCATAAAAAAATAAGCCGAATAATCACCGCGGAGAAAGCCCGTCATTCTCTCTTCAAGTTCGTCCATCGTCATAGGGTTCGTGCTTTTTTCGTCCTCAATCAGATGTTTGTTCATTTTTGTCAGCAGGCTGACATCTTCAAGCGTACATTTCTGAATCTGCATAATTACCTCAACTTTTCTCATAGCGGTGCAGCACGGTGCAGAGTCTGCCGTTGGCGGTGACCATACCGATTATGTTTTTGCCGTATGAAACAACAGGCGGAACAAACACAAAGTCTTCGATTTTCAGGCTGATGCTGCCGCTGTATTCTGTGGGAATGTCGAGCTTTGTTAAGTTTGTGATGCTGTAGTCTTTTGTGTTAGTGCCGTAGCCGAGCAGCTTTGCGAGCTTTTTCTGGCATTCATAGTTTCAGCTGTCAGGTTGAATCGGTAAAGTCTTTGCAAACAATAACTTATAACTACTGCTCAATCATCTGGCTGTCATAAACGAGTCTAGCATGAAAACCAAGTTCTACAAGGTCATAACTTCTATGCCGAGTTTCGTGTGGCTTTAAGCAGAAGTATAACACTTTAGTTAACTGGAGTTATATCCATAAAATTAAGCCTTGTACCACTGTTTTATCCCTTTTTCTCAAAACAATATCAGAAAAAAAATCATCATGTCAAGAAAAGATTTGTTGGAAGCATTAATTCAAAAAATTTTTGAAACTGTCCTTAATGATAAGTCCTAACAAATCTGCAAAAGGCTTTCAACATTTTAATTTCCATGAAGATTTTTTAGACATTAAATACTATTATGTCGTGTAATATCATACACTTTTGAACCTTCCCCTTCCGTAATAATTTCTTTACAAATATTCGATAAGAAAATTTTGCTAAAATATTTTAAAAATGAATCTACTATCATAGAAAAATCTATAAGACTGATTTTAGTCATGATGTAAGTTCTTCTAATTATTGCTTTACAAATAGCCTTTTAAAGGATTAATCCCTTTTGTATAGTTATTATATTAAATCGAAATTATGAGTTCTAATATGTAAAAAACCTTATACCAACACTTTTCTGCTCATGCTCTCAATCAAATCATACCCATCCCAAATAAATCCAAAGTCAGCCGTTTTTCCAACAGGTACAATTCTATCAATTCCCGATAGTCCATTCTCAATTACCAATTTCTGCAGTTCATCTGCATTTATTCCAAGATATGAAAGAGTCTGAAACTTCTGATTCACAATAGGAATAATATCCGTTAACTTTTCTGTATTATATTCCAGGTAACACCCACCTGCACAAGTATAATCAGTAATATTTTCTGGAAGCTCAGGAAGCTTTATTCTTGTAATAAGATTATCTTCTGAGTTTTCAATTTTTACATCTTTTAATTCAACTACACACTTATATTCTGCCGCAAGCTTGTCTATTGCAAGAATTGAAGCTAGTTCATATTTGCCAATAATATTATTATAAATTGCTAACCAAAACTTCTCTTTTGCTTCTTTACACTTTTCCTCAAAGCCCTTCCATACAATAAGGCGAGGTGATGAACAGGCGTTTTGGTCATAAAGATATGTATCGTTATAAAAATCCTGTGCAATCTTTTTCATTGCAGATTCATTTTGCTCAAGAATAAAATCAGAATCAAAAACAGCAAATGAATATCTGTCGGCGAAGGTAATGTCAAAAGCTCTAGGTTTTAGAATTGCTTTACGAATTTCTGCAATGGTATTATCACCGCCCCAGATTATCCTAATATCTGCAATTGAAGAAAGAACTTCTGTAACTTCTGAACTGTGATCATACATTACAACGCTAAAAATATTTTTGATTTCTTCAAATTCTTTATGTTCTGTAAGTACATTAAAAATTTTACACAAGAGTTTTGTTTGCGGAAAATCTTTTGAAGAAGCGCGAACTATACAGCGGTTTCCACTTAAAAGCCCGGCAACTAATGTATAAGCAAAATTTATAGGTACATTGGAAGGCGCGATATGAAAAGTTAAACCTCGCCCCAAACGCCCGTTTAATCGACCGTCATAAGACTTTTTAATCTGTTCAATATTTGCTTTTCTACAAAAAAAACCGAATGTTATAACATCTGAATATTGTTTAGCTTCTGTATCCTTCATTATGACTTTAGAAACTTCATTCAAAAAAGAACAGACAGTTTCTTCAAACGGAATAAATGATTTATGCTTTTCGAGCGTCTCTATATTATTATTCAGAGGAAACATGAATTTTACATTCTGTAAAACTTCATTAAAACTTTGCTGCATAAGTATCACTACATCCCCTTATTTCCGCATTTTTAATTCTTCCGTTTATTTTGAAATACTTTCCCTTCCGTCCACAAGGACAGTCATCCTCTCCAAGAATAACTCCAGTATCTTCTGTAAGAAGAACATGACCAGGGTAACTTTCCGGTAAAACAGAAGCTACCTCTATGATTCCTTCTTCACCATAATTACATACAGAAAAATCTTTTGAACGACGACAAATTACATCAGAGAAGATACTTGTATGAAGATGTCCATAATCACATTCAACATAAATAGTGCCTGTCTGTTCAACCATTCCATAATAATCATAAACATGCTTTATACCGCATACTTCATTAAGAGCTTTTTTAAAATCTTTCGGGCTTACAGCTTCACTTACAAGCTTTTTCCATCCACCACCATGAATCAAAATGCCATTTGACAAATCAGGCGTGTATCCAGTTGCTTTAAGTTCTTTATAAAAATGCTGCCATATCATAAAAGTAAAGCCAAAAAGAAAAATTGTTTCTCCGTTATGTTTTTCTAAGAAATTCTTGATAGCATCAACATTGAGCTTCATTTCTTCATCAAGAGCATAAAGCCTGTCTGTTCCAAAAATAGAAAAGCCCAAGATTCCTGCTCCACGCGCTGAAAACATTGTTCTGTCTTTTATAACAGCAGATGTATCAAGTATCAGCATAGGAACACGCTGCCTTCCCAAGAATGATGATACAATCTTTGTAAGAACTTTTGACTGTGCCGCAGATGTAGTTTTATCTAAAAAGATTTTTGAAACCTGCTGACCCGTTGTTCCAGAACTTGTAAGAGTCTTTACAACATCTTCTTTTAAAACAGAACGCAATTCATACTGCTTAAAAAGTCTGACTGGTAAAAAAGGAATCTGTGTATAATCAGTTATTTTATTTACATCAAATGAAAGCGCATCTAAAATTTTTTTATATTCAGGACATCTTTCATAATGATGCCTTGTAAGAGAAATAAGCTGTTTGTTAAGGAATTCCGCTTTTTCTTTTTTAGAAAGCGAATAAGGCGGAATATTCATTTGTTCTTCATTAAGCACTATTCTACCTCAATCCAAAGGTAATTCTTTATAAAGGATTTTACCAGATTCGTTCCTTGGAATTGCTGAAATATGGCTAATCTTAAAAGCCGAAGAATTAAATTTCAATTTTTCCGTAAGAAATGACATTACATCATTTTTAGCATTTTCATTTGTTATAAATATACTCATCTTATCATCAACACCAGAACAAGCACATTCGAATTCAGTAAATCGAGTTTTTAACAGCCTTTCAGTTTCATCAAGATTGACACGATTTCCAAAAATTTTTAAAAAGCGTTTTTTTCTTCCAACAATATAGAAAAAACCATCTTTATCAAATTTTGCCATATCTCCAGTTTCAAGACGCCCGTTACGTTCATCACCTTTTGCTAAATCTTCACCACATTCCGCATACCCAAGTGTGACATTTTCACCAGTGTATACAAGCTCACCTACAGTTTCTGGTTCTTCTATCACACTTCCATCTGCATCTATAAGAGAAAACTTACCGCCAGGAATAGCAATACCCATACTACCGTATTTTTCTAAAGCCTTATCTGCCGGCAAATAAGACATACGAGCTGTTGCTTCCGTCTGTCCGTACATTACAATGAATTTTTTCTCACTTTCAATAGCCCATTTTGCAAAAAGCTCATGTAACTCTGGTGAAAGTTTTCCGCCAGCCTGTGTAACATATCGAAGTGAAGGCAACTTCATCCTTGTAAAACGAAGCTTGTTCAGCATTTCGTAAGTATAAGGAACTCCTCCAAAGGAAGTTGCTTCAAAATCTTTTAGCTGCTGCCAGAATTCTTTCTGCATGAGCCCTTTTTCTGTAAGGATTATAGATGCCCCCACCCATAAATGAGTATTTATAATCGAAATTCCGTATGTGTAATTCATCGGGAGTGTTGTAATTGCCCGTTCGGTTTCATCAAGACATAAGTATTCTACTATTGATTTTGTATTAGCCTGTATATTTTTGTAACTCTGCCTAACAAGTTTAGGACTTCCCGTTGAACCGCTTGTTGTTAATAAGAGAGCAAGATTATCGTTAAGCTGATAAATCTTATCATATGGCGTTTTCAATAGCGAATAATTTATATTCTCATATATAACTTTGCAATCAGAAAAGTTACCAGCCATATCCGAAGGCACATTAAGATAATCAGGCTTATAAGTTTTTATTAGTTCCAGTAAAAGTTCATTATCCAAATCTGCTTTTAACATCAGGGGGACAATTCTCGAATTAAGAAATCCCACATAACCTACAAGAGAACCTATTTCATTCTTGCAAAGATTGAACACAAGGCAACGTTCTTTTATGTTGTCAGTTAAAGTTTTGCAATATTCAGAAAGCAGAGCATAAGAAACTTTCTCTCCATTTTCAGTAATCAATGCAATGTTATTATTATATTTATCTAAGTTCCACATTAATCTTATCTCCTTTCATTATCTCAGAAAGAACAAATGGTTTCCCATGTCCAGGTAATAATATCATATTACATTCTAATTCCTTCTCAAGAAGCGGTAAAGTCTTTTCTAAATAAGCTTCTTTGCTACCATTAGGAAAACTGACAATTACAGGATAATCTTTCAAAAGTGAATCTCCAGTAAAAACTAATTTTTCATCAAGAATAATGAAACTGCTGCCTATGGAATGACCTTGAATTGACTTAAAATATAAATGATGCTCCTGCCATGTATAATTAAAATCATCAGAATACGTTATATCCGCATTATAAGTTCTTATAACAAAATTCTTTTTAAATTCAGATAGAATATCTGTGCCATTTTTACTGTCATTTTCCTCAAGAATAAAAGTAAGAAACAAAGGGCGTACAGCACGTGAATTTGCAATTCTTGCAGCACAGTTTTCAGAACAAATCAGTTTGCAATCATAATTTTCAAGAAACCACCATATCCCAGAAATATGATCTGGATGTTCATGGGTTAGAAGTATGGTAACTTTTTGCACCTTTCTTTCCGCCAGCAATAATTCCATTTCATCATCTGTATGAGGATCTACAACAAGAGCTTCGTTTTGTGAAATAAGAATATACATATTTGAATCTATGTATTTATAAACAGAGACATATAATTCAATATCTGTAAAATTTAATTTATTCATATATTATATCTTACCTATAGGGCAAAGCCATACATTACGGTTATATGGAATTGATATATTTTATATCATTAAAAGCTAAGTCTAAATTTCTCTTCCGATGGAGAAAAAAACGATGAAGTCTTCTTGTAATTAATAAATCTTACACCATCAAATGACGGTACATCTTCTCCAGAATAAATCAATGCGTCAAAAGATGTTTCGTCTTTGCTGTCTGAAAAATGTGCCCGAAAGCACCTCATTCCCCTTAAGAATTTTTTATCCAATGCTTTCCCGCTTTTAATTTCAAATAAGTTTAAAACTTTGCCAGATTTTTGAACAAGATCAATTTCAAGTCCGTTGCTGTTTCTAAAGAAATAAAGATTATCCTTTGCAGATGTATTGATTGCTGCTTTCAACGCTTCAAGGACAACCATATTCTCAAACAAGCTTCCAAGTAAAGGATCTCGTGTCATTTGTGAAGGAGTTTCTATTCCTAAAAGGCTTGCAGCAATTCCTGTATCACAAAAATAAATTTTAGGAGTTTTTACAACCTGACTAGTACGAGATGTATACCAAGGCTGCAATTTAAATACAATATGTGATGCTTCTAGAATAGAAAGCCAATGCCCTATTGTTGTGCTGCTTACACCAACTTCTCCTGAGAGAGCAGCATTATTTATAAGCTGACCGACTCTGCCTGCCAGAAGCTTTAAAAATACTCTAAACTTTGACAAATCTTTAACAGCATTTATTCCGGCAATATCTCTTTCCAAATATGTATCTATGTAACTTCTGTAAAAATCTGAAAGGGAATGCCCGCTATCCTTATACAAAAAAGGCATAAAGCCTGCTACAAGCTGTGTATCCCTGTCTAAATCTATATTTGCTTCTGATAATTCCTTTAAAGAAAGCGGAAGCATATTCATTACCAAAGTTCTGCCTGCAAGAGATTGTGCGACAACTTTTTTTAAGGGTATCTGCTGACTTCCGATAATTAAATATTGTCCCGCTTTATGATTATTATCAATGCGAACTTGAATTGCAGAAAGAAGTTCAGGTACTCTTTGTATTTCATCTATAATAACCGGCTCTGGAAATTTTGTAAAAAACTCTTTAGAATCAGTCTCAGCAAGCAATCTCGTCTGAGAATCTTCCAAATTTGCATAAGAATATGTTGGAAATAATTCCTTTGCAATAGTAGTTTTTCCACATTGTCTTGGTCCAAAAAGAGAAACAGAAGGATATTCATTCATTGCATTCTGCAGATCAGATGCAATTTTTCGCTTAATCATAGCTTAATCGTATATTAAAAGTACGGAGATTTCAAGTATCATCTTAAATCTCCGTACTTTTATCATCTTTCTGAAAGTTAAATTTTAATTGTCTTGATTAGTTTACACAGTCACTTTACTTCCTAAAAGCAACAGTCGTATTTCTAGTTTTACAGCTCTGACCTCTAAAATTCGATATCGTACTTACTAGAAAGGATTCCTTTTCCTTTTTCGTAAGAGCTAAAATCAATGATATCATCAGCTTCCATCATGATGTCAAAAGCACCTTCAACAGCAGCAACCAAGCCCATATGACCAACAGAATCCCATGCTGGGATATCCTGATACTTTAGTTTAGAAGCCTCATCTGCACTTACATTAAATGATTCAGTAAATGCATTAGTGTATTTTTCTAAATTTGTCATAATACTAACCTCCAATGACAGTTATTCAATATCTTCTTTACGGATTAAATAATCAGCCTTTATATCTTTGTTTAATTTTTTCCCAACCAATAAACATACTTCTGCAGGGCTTATTCCATCTCCCGGCCTCTTATAATCTAAATCTTTAAGAGAGATAACAGTTCCAACAGGCAAATCCCTCTTTGCAATGATACTTCTACGCATTTTTACTAACATGGATTTTTCCTTGTCAGAAACATTTCTTTTATCTGAACCTAATGCAACAGCAACATTGCCACAGCACTCTATCATTTTCTTAAATTCATCTGGCTCTGTTGCCATTTGATTATCCATTCCAATCTTTGTTTTATCCAATGTAAAATGTTTTTCAATCACACAAGAACCAAAAGCAGTTGCTGCACAAGGAATTTCATAACCAATAGAATGATCTGAAAAACCTATTGCATATTCAGAATACTTTTTGCGCAAAGAAAGAATATTATTAAGATTTATATCTTCATAATCAACAGGATATATAGATATACAATGCAAGAGAGCTAAACGATTATTCCCAGTTGATTTTATAATAGAAACAGCCTTTTCAACTTCTTCAAAAGTGCTCATACCTGTAGAAAGAATAATTGCTGTATCCTTTTTAGCAATATATTCAAGAAATGGATAGTTATTTATATCCATACTTGCTATTTTGATAAAAGGAGCCTTTCCTTTTTCCAAAAGAAAGTCAACCTCCCGTTCAGAATACGGAGTCGAAGAGAAAGCTATATCTATTTCTCTACAATAGTCAATAATTTCAAGAAACTGTTCTTCTGAAAAAGCAAATTTACTTACAATACGCTTAGAAATTGGATTTGCATCATAATAAGTCTTTGAATAAAGACTTTCTGCAGACCATGACTGAAACTTTACACAATCGCAACCAATTTCTTTTGCTTTTGCAATCATCCGCTTTGCAGTTTCAATATTGCCATTATGGCTGGAATTTACCTCAGCAATAAAATATGGCTTCGTAAAATCTTCCAAAAATCTGCCATCATTAAGCTTTATTTTTGCCATGACAATCTCCTACAATTTGGCTTCAGAAAGCATTTCTTTTTCAAATACTTCTCTATCAAGAAATGGAGCTTGATCTTCCATTGGTCGACGTTCAAAAGCTCCTTTCTCATTTCTTGCAATAGAAGTATGCAAATAAGTCTGTTCTGGTACTGCCATAACTTCACAAAGAACTGTACCATTCATATTCATAAGTTTTTTAAGTCCGGCAGAGAGTTCTCCATTATTAACTATCTTCATATAATGAAGTCCAAAACAATCTGCAATTTTCTTCCATTCAGGAGTATTGACTCCATTTGAAGGATCTGTCCCTACCGTTCGTGTTCGGAACAAATCTTTCTGTCGTTTGCGAATTACCGCATAAACATTATTATTTACAACAATTATCTTAGCAGGAATTTTATTAAATACAATTGTCTGTAATTCTTGAAGATTCATCATAATTGAACCGTCTCCTATAACAGCAATCACAGGAATCTTACTATTTGATGCAACTGAAGCACCAATTACAGCAGGTAATGCAAACCCCATTGAACCTTGCATAAAAGGATGAATACATTTGTGAGTTTCATTAAGATC
>CAMJMF010000018.1 GCA_946406925.1 uncultured Spirochaetales bacterium
CAGGAAGCAAAAGTTATCTTCCCGATTTCTTGGACTTACACATTCTAATTTAAGCTTAACTGCTTAAGTTTACAGGCAGGCTGCTTCGGCAGTCTGCCTTGTTTGAATAAACAAAGGGTTTGAGCAAAGGATAAACTTTAAGCTTGTGAAAGCAAGATGCACTTTTTCATTTCTTTCCTTTATTTGTTGTGAATCAGTACATTAAGACTTTCCTCTGAAAGTTTATCCTTTGGTCAGGCTCTAAATAAAGTAGATAATGACATTAATATTTTTGGGGTGCAGCAAAGGATAAACTTGAAGCTTGTGAAAGCAAGATGCACTTTTTCATCTATTTCCTTTATTTGTTGTGAATTAGTACATTAAAACTTTCCTCTGAAAGTTTATCCTTTGGTTCATCTCAAGAAAAAGCGTAAAAGTCTGTTTGTTGCAAACAGACTTTTTTGTTGTTCCCACTATTAGAAGCTTACAGGGCCGGATTTGTTCCAGCGCATTATGGTTTTGTAGCCGAGTTTCGCGTACCATTTTGCAACATAGGTATAATGAATGTAGCTGTAATCAAAGCCTTCTTCTTTTAGAATTTGTGTGGCATTCTTTACCATTGTCAGCCCGAGTCCTCGGTCGCGGAATTCAGGAACAGTGCCTACACAGCCCGGGCCGCCAATTTTCAGTTTTGTCCCGTTTGAATCAAAAGTTCCCATGTCAGTTAAGAGACAGAAACTTGCGATTTTTCCTTCTACAAAAACACAATAACAGCGTTGATTTCTATCGCAGAAATATTTAAGCCAATTTGCGTTCACTTTATTTACAGCATCCTGCAAATCAGATTCATTTCCATTAAAAAATTCAAAGGAAATATCACTGCCAAAAGTTTTCTCATATATATGAAAGTCAAAATCTGAAAGCTTAAGCAGCATTTCGTCAAAAATCAGTTCGTCAGAAAAATTGCGCAGATATTCCTGCTCAAAAAAATGCGGATGAATCTGGTTAAAAAGCTTTTGAAAATTGTCGGCTGAAATCATTTTGTGCCTCTCCTAAAAAGCATAGCCTAAGTTACAGAATAATTCTATGCGGAAACTGCACATATTTCAACCTTAGCAGAATAGGTACATTTTAGCTTTTTAAACTAAATCGGCGGGAAGGAGTGGAGTGTAGTGCGTTTCGCCTTTTGATTAATCTGTAGTTTGGAGTTAATCTAGCGAACCGCCAAGTTTTGCTTTGCAAAACTTGAAAGACTTGCAATATGTGGCTTTTGGAGCTGATTCATAGACTGTCTGTTTTTGCTTTGCAAAAACAGGCACTTTTCGCAAGGTAATCTCTATCTGTAGATTAAGCTGTTGCGAAAAGAACCATGCTCCGCAAGTGGAAGCCGATTTTAAGTTGAAACTGTTTGTGATGTGCTTGTACTGCTTGAGTTGTGCTACAGTTATTGACATAAATTCATGTATTTATGTATAACTGTATACACAAATACATGAATACAAAAGAGGCGCGTATGAAGGAGATTAAATTCAACACACACACAAACATGCTGGAAGAAGACCGCTACACTTACTCTCTGCAGGATGTAGCGGAGCCGGAATTATACAGAGACATTTTTCCGTATACAGAAGTGCCGAGAATTACGTTCAACCACAGGCACGTACCAATGAATATGCCGGAACACCTGTATATTACTGATACAACTTTCCGTGACGGCCAGCAGTCGCGCACTCCTTATACCACAAAACAAATTGTCGATATTTATAAGCTGCTGCATAAGCTCAGCGGAAAAAAGGGCATTATCAGACAGAGCGAATTTTTTGTGTATTCTAAAAAAGACCGCGAGGCGCTTGAAAAGTGCATGGAACTCGGCTACAAGTTTCCGGAAATTACAACCTGGATCAGAGCGTCTAAAAAAGATTTTGAGCTTGTAAAAAATCTAGGCGTAAAAGAAACCGGCGTTCTTATGAGCTGCTCAGATTACCACATTTTTAACAAGATGGGCTTAACGCGCAGTCAGGCAATGAACAAATATTTGGGCATCACAAAAGACTGCATGGCAGCCGGGCTTGTGCCGCGCTGTCATCTTGAAGACATAACCCGCGCCGACATTTACGGTTTTGTAATTCCATTTGTAATGGAACTGAACAAGCTTTCTGAAGAAAGCGGAATTCCTGTAAAAATCCGCGTCTGCGACACTTTGGGGCTTGGGCTTGCCTTTCCGGGCATTTCTTTGCCGCGCAGTATACCGGGCATTATCTACAGCCTGAACCATTATGCAGGAATTCCAAGTGAGAGAATTGAATGGCACGGCCACAACGATTTTTATAAGAGTGTTGCAAATGCTTCTACTGCATGGCTTTACGGCGCTTCTAACGTTAACTGCTCCCTGCTTGGAATAGGCGAACGTACCGGCAATGTTCCGCTTGAGGCAATGATATTTGAATATGCAGCTTTTAAAGGCACTTTTGACGGCATGAATCCACGAATTATTACGGAAATAGCCGAATATATTTCGCGTGAGACAAATTACACAATTCCGCCGATGACTCCGTTTATAGGCGAGAATTTCAACACGACAAAAGCCGGCATTCATGCTGACGGCCTGATTAAAGATGAGGAGATTTACAACATCTTTGATACAAAGAAGCTTTTGAATAAGCCGCCGCTTGTAACAATAAGCGATACCTCAGGCGCGGCGGGCATTGCTTACTGGTTGAACAACTACTATAATATTCCGGAGAGTAAGAAGATTTCTAAAACTTCTGAGCTTGTGCTTTTTATAAAGCAGTGGGTTGATGAGGAATTTGAAAAAGGACGGGTGACTTTTATTTCTGCCGATGAAATGAAAAACCTGGTCAGTGAATTCAAAAAGACTCATGCCTGCGAGCTTTAAAACGTGCAGGGTTTGCCGAATCAGCTTATTATGTTGATTAAGCCCAATCGCAAGCCCGTCATTGCGAGCCGCAGGCGAAGCAATCTAATGATGTGCAGCAGCCTTTGGAAATGGATTGCTTCGTCACTTCGTTCCTCGCAATGACGGCTGCGCAAATGCGTTTATAAGGAATTTGTAATTTATGGACGATGCGAAAAAAGTTCTGCACCAGCAGGTGTTCAATTATCTTGAATCGGAGATTCTTGACGGACATTACAAGACGAACGACACGCTCAACGAAGTTCAGATTGCAAAAGAACTGGACGTAAGCCGCACGCCGGTGCGCGAGGCAATAATGCAGCTTGAATCTATCGGGCTTGTTTCAAGTGCTGGCGGCAAAGGTTTTGTAGTTTCCGGCATTTCAGAAAAAGATTTAGATGATATCTATACAATTCGCATTAAAATAGAAGGCTTCGCCGCCGGTCTTAGCGCAAAGAATATTACGCCAGATGAATGTTCTGCACTGGAAAAAATTGTAGACTTGCAGGAATTCTTCCTTATGAAGAATAAAACCGAAGAACTCTGGAAGCTTGATACTGATTTTCACAAAATAATCTATGAAAGCTCGCGGAGCAAAACTCTCAGGTTTATGCTTTCTACTCTGCACAATTATGCCAAGCACGCGCGTGATGTTTCGTTCAGCAGAAAAGAGCGGGCGTCTGTGTCAATTGAAGAGCACAAACGAATTCTCACAGCCATTCAAAGCGGTAACAGCGAAAAAGCAGAGCAGGAAATGATAAACCACATTAAAAACGCAAAAGAAAACGTACTCAACGAATTCAAAGCATAAGCCTGTCCGCCCGCTTGCAAGTGCGTAATGGGCAATGTATACTGCAATCAATAGGAGAAAAAAATATGAAAAAGTTTTTAATCGTAATTTTAACATGTCTGCTGCTTGTATCTTGTGCTACAACAAAGAATGTCGCAAATAACACTGAAGATTCAGAAATATTTAAGACTAATGGCTTTTTACATGCAGACGCAATTGAAATTGTAGAGAATAAAGAACTCCGTAAGTTATTTGATAAATTCAATGCCATATATTTCGATAATTTTCTTACAGTTGATTATATTGGCTATGTTGATGCTTTCCTCCTGCAAGGCAAAGGCAATTCATATTATTTTGGCGGCACCGCGTTTTGGAAAGTTGAAGACGACGAAATGGTATATGGTATAGCCATGGTAAATAGAAATGATTTTAAGGGCGCAAATGCAACTACTAAGTATTTTAACGGAGTTCTGATACACGAAATGACACACCTATATTTTTATCAGAAGGCAATGTATGAAGAAGGTCACGGTGAGAACTTCCGCAAAAAAATTGATGAGCTTTATGAAATAAATCCACAATTTGAAAAAGTCTATGACTAAAAACGCAAAAGAAAACGTGCTCAACGAATTTAAAGCATAAGCCTGTCCGCCCCGCTTGCCAGACTAAGTAGGTAATGGAAGATAAGAATCCATGAGAAAGCTCTTAATAGTAATTTTTACATGTCTCCTGTTTGTTTCCTGTGCGACAACAAAGAAAGCCACAAACAGCATTGAAAATTCAAGATTTTTTCATGCTCCAAGCTTAAAAACGTCACAAATTGAAATTATAGAAAATCAGGAACTCCGCGATTTATTTGACGAATTCAATGAGCTTTATTTTGAAGGCAGTCTAATAGTTGATTATATAGGATATGTTGATGGCTGTCTCTTGCGCGGTAAAGGAAAAACATATAATTATGTCGGCTATGCTTTTTGGGAATGGCACGCAGACGCATGCCGCTATGGCATAGCTATGGCTAAAAAAAGTGATTCCAATGGTATAAATATATCTGAAAATTATTTTAACGGCGTATTACTTCACGAAATGACACACCTATACTTTTATCAGAAAGGAATGTATCACGAAAATCATGGGAAAAATTTCCGCGAAATGATTGATAAGCTTCACGAAATGAACCCTGAATACGAAAAAATATACGATTAAAAGCATTTGCTTTTGGCACATCTGGAATTCACTGGTTCAGAAACTTACGATACTTCTTTAGTAAATTTTTAAACATTAATTTCATTTAAATAAAATTTTGAACTTTAATTCTGAAAAATCTTAATTTACAAAGCAACTATTCCATTCAATAATCATCTCATTGATATTCAATGAATACAGAAAATGTATTTAAAAGGAAAAGGGGGAATATTAAATGAAAAAATTATTGGGAGTTCTTCTGGCTGTTGCTTTATTAGGCACAACACTTGTTTCTTGTTCAAAGAAACAGTCTGAAGCAAAAGCTTCTTCTGACTCAAAGAAGATTAAAATCGGTGTTTCAATCTGGAGTTCAACAGACACTTTGGGAAGCCAGTGTAAACGCATTATTGATGAAGCTGCAAAAGCTCTTGATGTTCAGGTTATGTACGTTGACCAGGGACATATCTCTGAAAACGTAACAAGCTCAGCTGAAACTTTGAGTGCTGCCGGCTGTGACGGTATTATCATTTGTAACTCAGCTTCTGCTGAGATGACATCGGTAATCAACACATGTACACAGAACAAAGTTTATTGTGCACAGTTCTTCCGTATCATCAATCAGGACACAAATCCTAATGAATATGCACTTGCAGCAAAATCTCCATATTTTGTCGGTGCAGTTCATGAAAACGAAATTGAAAATGGTGAAAAGCTTGTTACTATTCTTGCTGAAAAAGGTAACAAGAAAATCGCTCTTGAAGGTTGGGAAGCTGGCGACGCTACATTCCTTCTCCGCTGGCAGGGCTACAAACAGGGTGTAGAAAAATGGAATGCTTCACACTCTAACAAGATTGAATTGCTTGAACCACAGTATGGTGGAACAACATCTGATACAGGCCGTTCTACAGCAGAAGCTATCATCAACGCTAACCCGGACATCGACGCTTTGATTGTTGCTGGTGGTGGTGGAGATACTCTCGTTGGTGCTTTGGCTGCTATCGAATCAATGGGCAAAAAAGGAAAAATCGCTGTAGTTTCTACAGACTTCCTTGCTGACCTTGACGAACAGCTCAAGAGCGGCGGTATGGCTGCTGAATCTGGCGGACACTACTGTGACCCGCTCATCGCTTTCATGCTTGTATACAATGCAATTCAGGGAAATTACCCGGTTTCTACAAACGGATTCTACGATGTTAACTTCCCGTATCTTTATGTTGCTTCTCCAGAAGACTATGCAGCATACGCAAAATACTTTGTAGATGCTCTTCCATATAACGCAGAAGAACTCAAAGCTATGGCTGCTCTTTCAGAGAAAGATCTTGAAATTGCAACAGCTAAGCTTTCTATCGAAGACGTAAAGAGTCGTAGATAGTCATTAAAGGATAATACGGAAAAACTCCGTTTTATCTCTCTTACCAGGGAGCAGCGGAATCATAAACATCAGACGTGTTCGGAAACTGCAGCTTTCCGAACACGAACTTTAATATACTGCAATTTTGTAAGGCTTTAGCCTGAAAAATTGCTAGACCTGTTCGAAAACTAACCGAGTTTACGAACAGGTCTACTGCTCCCTTTTTTTTAGGATGCAAAAAATCAGATGAATAATGATGGAAAATTATCAGGCAGCGGAAATTTTGCCAGATTCAAGAAAAGCCGTTATTTTGGCGTAACAACTCTTATAGTTTTAGCTATTTTGTGCTGGGGAATCTTTAAGATTTTATCCCCTCAGAATTTCGGAACATCAAAACTTATGTCTGACTATCTTCAGACAAGTATTCAATATGCAGTCGGCGGATGTGGTTTTTACTTTATTGTTGTAATGGGCCTCTTCGATTTTTCTATAGGTGCAAATATCGTTCTTTCATCTATGGTGGGCGTTTTGCTTTCACGTCACTTTGGTTATTTCGGGCTTATCGGCGGAACGCTGGTTACAGGTGCTTTAATCGGTGCTTTTAACGGTGTCTTCTATTCTAAGCTGAAAATACCTTCAATGATTGTAACAGTCGGTCTCATGCTGATTCTCGAAAGTGTTGCAAACTACGTAGTCAGACTTGATACTTCTGGCTTCCCTGGAAAGCTTACAAATGCTTCTATTCTGGCATTCAATCACGCTCCGTGGAATTATGTCGTTGCATTCAGTGCATTTCTATTGATGGTTTTCATCCTGCGCTTTACAAGAATCGGAACTTACTGCAACGCTATAGGCAGCAACGAGCTTGTTGCAAAAAACATGGGCATCAGCGTAGAAAAATATAAGTTTATCGGCTTTGTGCTTCTTCACTTTTTTGTAGGCATTATGGCGCTTCTGACCGTTAGCTACGGAAAAGGCATTCTTGCCGTAACAGGCATGACAAGCATGGACAGAAACTTCAAGCCTTTGATGGGAACATTCTTCGGCGTTGCCTTTAAGAAATATGGCTGCCCGGTTACGGCAATTGTAATCGGCGAATTTATCATCACAATGATTTTTAACGGCCTTGTTGCGCTTGATGTGCCTACAACAATCAACGATTTTGTTACAGGCGCAGTTCTCCTTGCTATCGTTACGCTTACCAACCGCGGCAAGCTTGGCAGCGTCGTCAAATAATGGAGGAGAATCAGATGAATCAGGTACTTTTAAAGGCTGAAAATATAAACAAATACTTCGGAATAACGCACGCCGTAAAGGACATGTCGCTTGAGCTTTTTCCGGGCGAGATTCACGGTCTTATCGGCGAGAACGGTTCAGGAAAATCAACTTTCAGTTCTATGCTTTGCGGCATTTACACAATATCAAGCGGTACCTTTAATCTGCTTGGCAAAGAAATAAAGCCGAAAAGCCAGGTTGAGGCAAACAAAGAGGGCATTTCTATTATCGTGCAGGAAATGGGAACTTTGCCTGGTCTTACTGTTGCCGAGAACATTTTCTTGGGCGAAGAAGACAAGTTCATGCATGGAATTGTAAAAGATACCAGAGCTATGAACAAAGAAGCACAGCGGCTTTTGGATTCTTACGGTTTTACAGGCATTAAAGCTTCAAAGATGATTGATATTTATTCTTTTGAAGAGCGTAAGCTTGTAGAAATTGTTAAAGCTACATATTTTAACCCAAAAATTCTTGTTGTAGACGAAACCACTACAGCCTTAAGCCATGACGGCCGTCAGGAACTTTTTAAGGTTATGAACAAAACCCGCGAAATGGGCTCAACCGTAATCTTTATTTCGCATGACTTGGACGAAGTTCTTGAGCACACAGACAGAATTTCTGTTCTGCGCGACGGTGTTCTTGTAAAGACCGTAAACACAAAAGAAGTCACAACCGACGACCTTAAGCGCGAAATGGTTGGCCGCGAACTTGACGACAAATATTACCGCACAGACTACGGTGAAGAAGTTTCTGACGAAGTAGTTTTGTCTCTTAAAGATTTGAATGTTCCCGGCGAGTTTGAGAACATCAATCTTGAACTTCATAAAGGCGAGATTCTTGGAATCGGCGGCCTCTCTGAGTGCGGCATGCACGAAATAGGCAAGGCAATTTTTGGTGCTTCGTATAACAGAAGTGGCAGCGTAACCTTGAGCGACGGCTACGAAATCAAGAATATTCCGGGCGCAATTAAGCACAGCATTGCCTATGCTTCTAAAGACCGCGACAACGAATCAATTGTTATTGCAGATACAATCGGCGAAAACATCATGCTGCCTTCTTTAGACGATCTTTCAAAGCGCGGCTTCTTGAAGTTAAAGTCGCTTGATGATTTTGCCCTGAAGTTTGCAAAGCAGATGAGCACAAAGATGACCGGCATAAAACAGTATGTGTCTGAACTTTCCGGCGGAAACAAGCAGAAAGTAGTTCTTGCCCGCTGGATTGGTAAAGATTCTGACATTCTGATTCTGGACAGCCCGACGCGCGGTATAGATGTAAGGGTAAAAGCTGATATTTATGCCTTAATGTCTGAGCTGAAAAAGCAGGGAAAATCTATCATCATGATTTCTGAAGAATTACCTGAGCTTTTAGGTATGAGCGACCGCATCTTTATAATGAAAGACGGAAAGTTCAACGGCGAATTTAAGCGCAGCCGCGAACTTGGCGAAAAAGACCTCATTGCAAAGATGATATAGGAGAACAAGTATGACCAGTCAAACTGTAGTTAAAAATATAACAGAAGAAGAATTGGCAAAAAAGGCAAAGATAAAGCAGATATTCTCTAATTTTGGGCCTTTGTTCGGCTTTGTTGGAATTGTATTGCTGTTTTCTATCTTGACGGGTGGAAAAATCATTCAGGTTAAGAACTTGAGTCTTATGTTAAGCCAGGTTTTTGTCTTGATGACATGCTGTACCGGCGTTTTCCTGATAATGACCGTAGGCGGTCTTGACTTTTCGCAAGGCTCAATTCTCGGTCTTTCGTCAATAATATTCTGCTGGGTTTCCATGTACAGCATTCCGCTGGCAATTATTGCTTCTGTAGCATCGGGTGCTTTGATGGGCGCATTCAATGGCTTTTTTCATGTAAAGTTCAAGATTGCGTCGTTTATCGTAACAATGTGTTCACAGTACTTCTTCAGAGGTTTGTGCAAATACATTACAACTGGCGGTCCTGTCCCGGCAAGCTACAATGTGCTTTCGTTAGACCAGACTTGGTTCAAATTTCTTTTGATGGGAATTGTGCTTGTTATTGTGTTTGTAATTTGGCATTACACAAGAGTAGGCTACGACTTAAGGGCAATCGGTGCAGGTGAAACAGCCGCAAGATTTTCAGGCTGCCGCCCTGACTTAACCAAATTCTTAGTTTATGTAACAGCCGGCGCAATCACAGGTTTTGCCTCATTCATCAACGTTGTGCATGTTGGTGCAATTACAGGCACTGCCGGAAGACAGCTTGAAACCCAGATTTTGATTGCTTTGGTTTTGGGCGGAATGCCGATTTCAGGCGGCGCAAAGGCAAGATTCTCAAACATAATATTGGGAACTTTGACTTACTGTGTTCTTGAAAAATCGCTTCCAATGGTTTTTCCTGTTGCGGCAACACAGCAGCTTGTAAAAGGAATTATCTTCCTTATCGTAGTAGCGCTGACAATAGACCACGAATCATTAAAAGTTATTAAATAAAAATCTAAAAATTACCTCCTATTCGACACCGGCAAAAGTTCGTTGAACCAAGCCGGTGTTTTTTTGAGGCTTAAAACATGTTGCAGCCGCCTTTGCGTTCTTCGGGATGTGCAACCTCAAAGCCGCAGTTTGCTTCCATATTCAATTCACGCAGCTCTTTTATTCCGTCTATATAAAGCTGGTAGTTTATGCCTGTAGATTCATAGCCGCAGCCAACGTCGTAGTCGTCACCAAGCGAGTTCCGCACAATTGCTTCACGCTCTTCACGCGTAGTGTCTTTTATTAAAATGCTTGCCATGCTGTGCTCCTTATTCTATTGAAGTGATTAAAACTTAATTCTTAAGAATCTTACAAAATTGATGACTGCGCGGATTGCTTCGTCGCACAGAACGGCAATGAACACGCCGAGAATTCCAAGCTTGAAAACAAAAACAAAAAGCGCAGAAAGCGAGATTACGCCCACAGTTCCAAGAATCTGGGTGAACAGCATCCATTTTGTGTCGCCGTAACCGCGGATTCCGCTGCCGACTATTATGTTGCCGGATTTTCCAAAAAGGTTAGTGGCCACAAGAATAATATAGATTACCGACATTTCAATAATTTCTTTATCTGTAGTGAACAGACTCAAGGTTATACGCGGAAAAATTGAAACAAAAATCAGTGCAAAGGCTGCAACAAGGAACGACCATTTTACCGAAGTCTTTACAACTGAGCGGTAAAGCTTTATATCATTTGCGCCGGTAGCCTCGCCGGTCAAAGTCAAAGTGCCGCTTCCGATTGCGCCAATAATTACAACAAAAAGAATTTCAACAGTGAATACCATCGAATAGATTCCTGCTGCTCTTTCGTCAATTGTGTTAAGGATTCTGATAATACAAAGATTGCCGATATTCCAAAGGAAATCCTCACCCGCGCTTGGAATACCAAGTTTTATAGAATTAAAATATGGCCTGATTTTAGCTCCGAGAATCCGTTTAAGGCCCGGGCTTGTAAAGAATTTGTCTTTCTTAGTGACTGTTATATAAAAAAGATAAACTGCACCAACATATTCTGCAATTGTAGTTCCAAGAGCAGCACCGGCTATTTCCATCCGTGGAAAACCGAATTTTCCGAAAATCAAAAGATAATCCAGAATGATGTTCAGCACCGAACGGATTATACCATAAGCAACCAGCGGCTTTGTATAATTCGAGGTCTGAAAAACAACACTATAAGAAGCGTAAAGTCCGGTAATCAGATATACAGGTGCATAAATTCTTGTATATGTAATGCACAAGCCCATTACATTTTCAGAAACGCCCATCAGCTTAAATACAAGCGGGCTGCAGAAAACCCAGAAAAAGAACAGCAGAACCGGTATAAAGTTATGAAACTTTATCATAGAGGCTGCGTAGTTTTTAGCCTTTTCAATATCCTTTTCGCCGACAGACTGGCTGATAAGAATAGACGCTCCCATTGAAAGAGAAAAAACAAAAGACATTGTAGTCCATATCGGCGCGGTTGCATTGCCGACTGCACTCATAAGAAGAATATCCATTCGTCCAAGAAAGATTCTGTCAATGAACATCTGAATCTGTGCAATCAGATTGCTCAGCATAATAGGAACGAAAATTTTGAGAAGCTTGTTTTTATATTCAGTTTTGAAAAGCATTTTAATCCTCTTTTTATACTATAATATTTTTTTCTCTTCAATGAAATAAAGATGCACGGAATGCTAAAAATCGTGCACGAAATGCATTTTTAATGAATATTGGAAATTATCGCAGAATTTTATATACTTAGCAAAAGGACGTAAAAATGAAGAAACTTTTAATGCTTTTATTTGCTGTTCTGTTTGCTGCAGAAATGTCGGCACAATGCCTTTACCACAGATACACAAAATATGAAAGAGATCCTGCATCAGATTATGGCAACGATATTCGCTGCATAAGAATCTACAGAATCATCGATGATGTATCAATCAAATATCAAGAATACGTAATGGATGAACTTCTTGGTGAGAAAATCAATTATTATCATACAACCGTTATTACCAACATAAACGGCGATTACATCAGCTTTTATTTTGAAGAATCTGATAAGCTCGTTCCGCGGGTGCAATTTAAGATTGACGGAAACGCAAAGCTTACAAAGGTTGAGTTTGACGAGAGCCGCAGCTCTATAAATCAACTTAAAGCAGAGTTAGAGTCTCTTGAAGCTTTTGGTCAAAAAAACGGCATAAAACCTGGCGACACAAGCTGGAAATACGGAGAAACATTTGTAAAGCTTGATGATAACGGCACATACCTCTGGGAATACCGCCTAGATGATTCGTACTATTGGCTTGTCAAAAAAACTTCTGGCGGCTACGAAGTTCATGGCAAGTTTGACCCTTATAATGGCAATGCCTCTATAGGCTCAATGGCTGTATGCTATGCGCCTAATAAAGTTGCATCTGTAAATTATGCAGGTCTGGTCGAAAGAGCTGATATTTCTGATTTGAACAAGCCTGAGCCCGATTTTTCAGTCTGGAAAAAATTTAGATATGCAGTAGTTAATGGCAGAACAGAATCAGTTGACGCTTTGCTTGCTTATCAGCTTCATCCGTATGAAAATGCCTACAAGTATGGAGTAGATTCAATAATGCAGGTGATTGCAGAAAGTAAAAAAACTGATTTTATTTTGAGCTGTCTTAAATCTATTGAAAAATGCTATGGTGTTCCAGTTCCTTATGCAGGTGGAAATAAAAACCCTATTTTTGAGATTATCAGCCAGAATGATGCGGCAACGCTCAAAAAAGTGCTTGCATGGAAGCCTGAACTTGCTGATAAGAATGAAATTGGCGGACAGTTTGACGGACCTGCACCGGTGCGTGTTGTTGTTGAAAAAGACAATATAGAACTTGCCAAGATTATGCTTCCATGTATAAAAGATGTGAACAAAGTTGTATGTCTAGGCACAAAAGAAAGCGACGGCGGCGGTGCGTATCAACACACATGCAATCTGCTGTCTTTTGCAAAATCAGACGCAATGAAACAGCTTCTCATAAAAGCCGGTGTCAGAACGCTTATTCCATATACTTCAGACTGGGAAAAAGAAACTACGGTAAATGACAACAGTGTGAATATCCGCGAGAGTGCAGGCTTGAACGGAAAAAAGATTGACAAGCTTAACAGCGGCACAAAAGTTGAAGTAATTGCTATAGATCCGTTTTATTATAATATTGACGGCTACAGGGGGCACTGGATTCAGATAAAGTACAACGGCGGAAAGACCGGCTTTATTTTTGAGAAATATCTCAAACAGTGGTGGCAGTAGTCTGCTGAAAATGAAATTGAATTAAGAAGCCGGGATACGCACCCGGCTTCTTTTCTGCCGAGTGGTAAAAACAGCGTTATTCGTGCGGAGGGTTTAATACCCCGCCCATCTGGGGCGAAAACAAGGGTATTAAACCCGACTGCAATTCCTTTTAAGAACAACATACCTCGCTGCTCTGCGGCGAGGTTGTTGATTTGTCTTTTTTAATTTTAATCTGCGCAATCATGTCTGCATTAATGATGCGTACAGTTTTTTTGTCTTCAATTTTTATGAGATTATTTTCTACTTCAAGAACAGTTCCAGAGTAACCGGAAAGTCCGCCCTCGCCATAAAGTTCAACACGCTTGCCGACACATTCCGAAAGCAATTTAGAAGCCATAATATTCATTTCTCCTTTAGATCTTTTCTTCTTCAACAATCTGAGTCTTCTCTTGCGCGCATAATAATGTGGCAGCACAATGCACAAGAGAATAATCATCATGTAAATAATCAGGTAACTTGATGTCATGGCTGGTATTGTAGCAGAGAATCCAAAAGTTGAAAAGAATCTTTAATGTTAAATTCCTTAGAGCGCAATGTTGATAGAATATAAGAAAAACCTCTATAATAAGCCTCGTTATTTATATAAGTTTTAGAAGGACTAAAATGAAGACTGTTTGCGGAAATGATTTGACTATTGAAGACGTTTGTGATGTAGCACTTCGCGGCGAAGAAGTAAAGCTGCCTGAAGATAAAGCATTCTGGGAAAGAATTGAAAAGAGCAGAAAATTTCTTGAAGATTATATTGCAACCGGCGTTCCAACCTATGGTGTAACAACTGATTTTGGAGACAGCTGTCACAATCAGATTTCTGTTGAAAAAGCAGGCGAGCTTCAGCGTGTAATTTGTACATATCACGGAATCGGGCTTGGTCCAAAGTTCGACCACGAAACTGGCCGTGCCGTAGTACTTGCCCGCCTTAATGGAAACGTAAAGGGCGGCCATTCTGCAATCCGTCCGCAGCTTGCCCGCATGATGGTGACTCTTTTGAACAAAGATATAATTCCTGTAATTCCTCACCTGGGTTCTGTTGGTGCTTCGGGTGACCTTACACCGCTCAGCTACCTTGGCGCAGTAATTATGGGACAGCGCGAGGTTTATTACAAGGGCCGCATCTGCCCGACAATGGAAGCCTTTAAGGCCGAAGGAATTGAACCTCTTCCGATTGAAGCAAAGGAAGGTCTTGCAATTATGAATGGAACTTCGGTAATGACAGCCGTTGCTTCCCTTGCCTGGAAAAAGGCAGAACGCCTTGCAAATATTTCAGATTTTCTTACAGCAGTAACTTCAGAAATTACACGCGGAAAAGATACTCCGTTTGTCGCCAAAGTAAGCGAAATCAAGAATCACCGCGGTCAGTGTGAATCTGCTGCCTACGTTTATAACATCATTAAAGATTCAAAACGTGTTTGGCGCTACGAAGACTTTCTTCAGAATCAGATTGAGAAAATGGAAGGAAAAGGCTTTGTTGCTCAAGCCTCTAAAATTCAGGACCGCTATTCAATCCGCTGCGCTCCACAGATTACCGGCGTTTACCGCGACACACTCCGCTTTGCACGCGAACTTATTACAGAAGAGTTGAACAGTGCAAACGATAACCCGCTTGTTGATATTGAAGCAGAGCGCCTTTACAACACTGGAAACTTCTATGGCGGCCACATTTGTGCAGCCTGCGATTATATGAGAACAGCTCTTGCAAATATTGCCGATCTTTCAGACAAGCAGGCAGAAGTTATCATCGATGGAAAGTTCAACGGACTTACAGAAAATCTGATTCCGTTTACTCCGGCTGACCATCCGCGTGCAGGCTTGCGCCTTGGCTTTAAAGCAGCACAGATTACTATTAGCGCAATCCGCGGTGAGGTTGCAACTTACTGCTTTCCGGTTTCACTTACCAGCGCGCCTACCGAGGCCCTCAACCAGGACAAGGTAAGCATGGGAACAATTTCTGCACGCAAATGGGCAGAGCAGATTGAGCTTGTATTCCTTCAGTTTGCAACACATCTTCTTGCTGCAATGCAGGCAGTTGATCTTGCCGGTAAAGAGGATTTTGCGCCGTTTACTCGCAAGGTACATGACGAGGTTCGCAAGCTGAGCGCCTTTGTTGAAGATGACCGCGAGCTTGATAAGGAAGCAACTGCAGTTGCAGAATGGCTTAAGACAACAGAATTGTTCGCTTAATTTTTTTATTTGAACAGTAGCTAATGTCTCAGATATAATCTTTCAACTTGAATTATGGGTTTTTACCAGTTATAATTTAAGCAAGAATGAAAGCCGTAATACAAAAAATATGTTTAACCCTGTTTATTGCTATTTTTCTCTCACCAGTCTATTCACAAAGCCAGAATTTAAAGAAAGTCCGCGTAGGCTATTATGAAAATGAAATATTTCAGGAAGGCGGAAAACCTGGTGCCGTAAAAACAGGTTATGCATACGAGTATTATCAGAAGATTTCAGAGTACACCGGCTGGAAATATGAGTATGTTTATGGCGGATACGGCGATTTATACAAATTATTTCTTGACGGGCAGATAGACCTGCTTGCAGGGCTTGCATACCGCCAGGAACGCGAAGGTCTTATTCTTTATCCGAACGCCGCAATGGGAAGCGAAACCTACAATCTGGTAAAGCATCTTGAAGACGATTCAGTTACTGCCAATTATTCCACGCTCAACGGAAAAACAATCGGCGTTTTAGACAGCGCAATGGTCAGTGTTCTTGAAGCTTTCTTAAAGAATAACAACATAAAAGCGAATGTTATAAAGTATCCTGAGCACGAACATCTTTTTCACGATTTTGATTCCAGGACAATTGACATTCTCGTGGCTGAAAGTGACGGTACAAACGGGCGCGACAGTGCCGAAGTTTTGTACCCCATCGGTACCAGCGATTATTATCTTTGTGTAAGCACTAAGCGTCCCGATATTTTGGAGCAGCTGAACACAGCACAAACTCAGCTTTTTGCAGAAGAGCCGAATTTTATAAGCACACTACGCACAAAATATTATCCTGTAAGCATTTCAAGCCGCGCTTTTTCTGCGGCAGAAAAAAACTGGATTAAGAATCATACAAAGCTTACCGTAGGCTACCTTGATAATTATCTTCCTTACAGTGATACGGATTCTCACGGCAATGTAGATGGAATCATAACAGAAATAATTCCGCAGATTATTAAACGGCTTGGTATAAATCATTTGGACATAAACTACATAAGCTTTTCAAGCTATGAAGATATGATTAAGTCTATGTCGCAAAACACAGTTGATGTTATTTTTCCTGTTGGCGGCGGGCTTTATTATTCAGAAGAAAACGGAATCTATCAGTCAATTCCGGTTGCTTCAAGTACAACGGAGCTTGTCTTTAATTCTGAAGAATTCAATCCGGCGCATAACACGCCTAAAACAATCGCTGCAAATAAGAACAACAACATGCAGTATTATTACTTTCTTTCAAATTTTCCGCAGACCGAGATTGTCTTTTACCCGTCAATCGAAGACTGTCTGGATTCGGTTCTTGAAGGAAAAACAGACTGCACTACAATAAACGGCTTGCGGACTGAAATACTCAAAAACCGCCGCTATAGAAAGCTGTCCATCCGTCAGCTCAGCGCAAGTGATGACTGCTGCTTTGGAATTGAAATCGGCAACGAAGGGCTGTTAAAGCTTTTGAACCGCGGGCTGAATGTTCTGGGCCGTGAATATGCACAGAACCTTTCGAGCAAATATAATTCGGGGCTCTACACATATTCTGTCATAGATTTTATTTTTGACAATCTTTTGCTTTTCTTTGTTGTAATGCTTTTAATCATTGCCTTTATAATCATTCTTTTGGTCCGCGATACAAAACATGCTAAAAGGGCAATGAATGCGGCGGAAAGTGCAAATAAAGCAAAGACAGTTTTCTTGAACAATATGTCACACGATATCCGTACGCCGATGAATGCAATCGTGGGTTTTACGGATCTTGCAAAGCAGAATCTCGACAACAAAGCACTTCTCAAAGATTATCTGAATAATATTACAATTTCCAGCAAGCATCTGCTTTCTCTCATTAATGACATTCTTGATATGAGCAGAATTGAAAGCGGCAAGGTAACAGTCGAAAAGTCAAAAGTAAATCTTAATGCATTTGTAAAAGATCTTCAGGCTATAATTGAACCGTCGATTTCATCAAAAAATCAAAGCTTTACTCTTGATATATCTTCAATCAAAAATGAATTTGTTATAACAGACAAGCTGAGGCTGAACCAGATTCTTTTGAACATACTTACGAATGCCATAAAGTTTACAAAGCCAGGCGGAGCAATCAGCCTTACAATTAAAGAACAGGCTGTAGACAGCAAGACAAGCAATTTTGAATTTGCCGTCAAGGACAACGGCATCGGCATAAGCGAAGAGTTTCAGAAAATCATTTTTGTTGAATTTACCCGCGAGAGAACTTCTACTGTCAGCGGAATTCAGGGAACCGGACTTGGAATGGCAATTACAAAGAATATAGTCGACATTCTTGGTGGAACAATTTCTGTAAAAAGCACTGAAGGCGTTGGTTCTGAGTTTGTTGTCAAGCTGCCTTTTGAATTATGTTCTGAGCAGGCAGATGATCAGCCGAAGATGCAGGCAGCGGCAAACTTTGAGGGCAAAAGGATTCTGCTCGCCGAAGACAATCAGATGAATCAGATGATAGCTCAGGCAAATCTTGAAAATCTTGGGCTCGCTGTTGAAATTGCAAACGACGGTGTTGAAGCCGTTCAAAAAGTAAAAGAAAACCCGGAAAACTATTACGATTTAATTCTTATGGATATTCAGATGCCGAATATGGACGGCTACGAGGCAGCAAAGCAAATACGCGCACTCAATTCAAAGAAAGCCCTTGTTCCGATTGTTGCAGTTACTGCAAATGCCTTTGAAGAAGACAAAAAGAAGGTGCTTGATTGCGGAATGAATGCGCATCTTGCCAAGCCTTATGATATTCCCCAAATTATAAAAACGCTGGAAAACCTGCTGTCCTTATAATTTGGGGATAGACGGCGCAGCACCCGCTCAAACTTTTGGGTTTCCCTCAATCATACGGCGCAGTCCGCTTAAGCCTGTAAATTCGTTCCATTCGCCGGTGGCTTCAAAGGTGATGCCGCTTGAAAGCCCGGTGTGCCACATCATGTGGCGGAACTGGGCAAGAATCAGTTCAAGCCTTGTGTATTCGCAGCCTTCCGGTTTTTGAGTAAGTTCCTCTGCTTTAAGCGAATCAAAATAAGAATTGATTTTTGCCTTAACATAGCCCAAATAATCAAGAAGCTGCTCGCGCGAAATTACGATAGAAGTGTCCGGCTCGTAGCCCGCGCGCTTTGTTGAAATTACGCTTAAGTTTTCCGGAATGCCGAAAAGCTCTTCACCTTTATAGACATAACCAATCGGGTTGAGGAAAAACCTGTCCATTGAGTGAAGGTTGTGGAAAATATAGCGCGAGTTATTTACTCCGTCGAAAACTGCCGAAAGCTCAGCCTTGTTTATCTGCTCTTCAATGTTGATGAAATTGATTTCTTGCTGTGCCTTTATTTGACGGATTATTTCTTCCATGATTTATCTCCTTTTTCACGAACCGGTGCCGTCGTATTTTCTTGCGCCGAGCAGCCAGAACCTGTAGCTTAAATAGAAGAACACAAGCCCGATAAGCGGCGAAAGCCACGAAAGTAGCGGAATGTTTTCCGGGCGCAGAATAACCAGCGACGGATAGTACGCAATAAACGCAATCGGAATCACAAAGGTAAAGATGATTCTGAAAACCGTATTAAAGATACTCGCCGGATATTTTGCAAAATCCTTAAAGCGGAACATAATAACCATTATATACCCGGAATTCTGAATCCAGAAACAGGTTGCAGCCGCAAAGTTCATAATCGCAATCATAAAGAGAGAGGCTGCAAAAAGAAACAGAAAAGTCTGCGCAATGGTTGCCGCTGTTACAGGAATGCCCAGATGGTGCCAGGCAAAAATCAGAGTGCCGCCGCCAAAAGCCAGCTGTCCCAAGCCCTTAACATCAAAAACTTCAGATATATAATAGAAGAAAATGTTTATCGGGCGGAAGCAGTACTTTATAAAATCGCCGGTTTTTACCACATAGCGCAGATTCCAGTTATTGTCAAAAAAGCACTGAACCGGTGTAAGCGCAACAAGCGAAAAGCCGTAGAGGAAAAGCATCTCATACATTGTCCAGCCGTTAATAGACGGAAAATTTTTGAACAGAATCCCGAAAGTCACAAACCCAACAAGGTTTGAAACAATCATTCCTATGTTTGAAATCACAAAGTCTGCGCGGTAGCTCATCTTGCTCTTCAAGTCTTGCACAAGAATTTTGCGGTATATATCACAATAAAAGCGAAAGCCCCTTTTTTTGGTTGTCTTAGCTCCATTCATAGTTTTCTAGCCTCCGTTTACAGTAATTCTTTTAAGTGAAAAGCTCCAGAAAATGCAGCCGATTCCAGTGAGCGCCAGACACCAGCCGAGCTGAAGCGCAAGCGAAAACAGCAGGCCGCTTCCAAGAGTATAGCCGGGCTTCTGCAGCAGCACGTTCAGCGGCGTATCGTAGATGCAGCGGAAGGGCAGATACTGCACAATATTGCGCAGTGTTTCCGGAAAAAACGCCAGCGGAATTGAAGCGCCCGAAAGCAGAAGCACAATGCATTCCTTTACCATGTTCAAGCCCCATGTAGATTCGGTGTAAAGGCAGATTGTCGCGCAGATCATATCTATGCTGAAGTTGATGACCAGCGCCATCACAACTGAAACCACAAAGAACAGCAGATTAAAGCTCAGCGCAATGCTGCCGTGTGTCAGTATGTTGATGATGACAAAGGTCGGCAGAAAGGTCAGAAAGAACGACATGATGTTTTCGCCGATGTATGACCAGAAGCTGTACTCGCGGAAGTTCATAGGCTTGAGAAGTTTTAGCACGATTGAGCCCGACTGAATTTCGCGGCTCATATCCCAGATAAGAAAAACCTCAAGGAAGTTGAACAGCGCTGTCGCAAGCACCAGATAAACCAGAGTGTCGTTCAGCGTCATGCCGTTGACAACGTCGCTGCCTGAGCTGGCGTAAATTGCCTTCCACAGAAAATAAATCAGAACCAGATAAATCAGGTTGCCGAAAAGCGTTACAAAAGTTCCAAGCCTGTAATGTAGCTTTTCCATCATTCCAAGGCGTGTTAGTGCAAGATATTTCCTAAAGTTCATACTGTCCTCCGCTATGCACTGCGTGAAGCGGCGTTCTCGTAGATTTTCTTGATGACTTCTTCTGTTGAAATATCTTCAAGCTGAATGTCTTTAATGCCGCCCTTTCTCTGATATTCTGAAATTACAGACATAACGTCAGTTTTAGACTCATCAACAATGATCTCTTTCCAGCCTGTGTCCGCAAGGTTCAGGCGCAGGGTTCTGTATGAGCCGAAGTAGTGCTTCAGGTGCTCAATGTCGTTGTCGTAAATCATGCTTCCATGGTCAATGATAACAATTCTCTTGCAGAGCGCATCAACATCGCCCATATCGTGAGTTGTAAGAATAACCGTTGTATTCTTTTCCTGGTTCAAGCCTTTGATAAGGTCGCGGATTTTTGCCTTCATCGAAACATCAAGACCGATTGTCGGCTCATCAAGGAATACGATTTTCGGGTTGTGCAGAAATGCCGCAAGAATATCGCTTAAAGTGCGCTGGCCAAGAGACATCTGGCGTACCGGCTTGTGCAGAAGATTCTCGATATCAGCAAGCTCGCTGTACAGCTCAAGCATTCTGTTGTATTCCGCCGTCTCAATCATGTATATGTCTTTGAGCAGCTTGAATGATTCAATAAGAGGCAGCGACCACCACAGCTGGCTTCTCTGGCCGAAAACTACGCCGATGTTTTCTGCGTTACGGGTACGGTTTTTATATGGAACAGTGCCGTTGACGAGAATCTCGCCGCTGGTCGGCTCAAGCACGCCGGTCATCATTTTGATGGTTGTAGATTTGCCGGCGCCGTTTGGGCCAAGGTAGCCGACAATCTCGCCCGGCTTGATATTGATGGAAATGTTGTCTACAGCTGTAATGGTTTTGTAGTCGCGAGAGAACAAATCCTTAAAGCTGCCTTTAAGACCCTCATGCCGGTTGAGGACTTTAAATTCCTTAACTACATTCTTCATAACGATTGCGTTTTCAGCATCAGCAAAAACATTTTCTTTAATGTCCATAAAATCTCCGTCCTGTCTTTTGTGTTTTTTCCGGCTTGACCGGTAAAACTAAGTCAGATTATACTTTGTTATGATATGTAAGAAAATTATGATTTTTTCATATTTTAATAACTATATTTCACTTAAAATGTAAGATTGTTATTAAATAAGGGGCTGAATCATGGACAAACCAAAGCGCGGAATAATCATGAAGCGCAGTGACGGATCAGAAGTTGTAAACTACAATAACGATTCTTTTCCAACTTATATTCACGACGGCTACATTTTTCCGGGCTGCACCTGGGAGCGCGTTCCCCATTATCATGATGATGTGGAATTCATAAGCGTTCATTCCGGCAGCATGGGCTATTCTGTTGACGGCACAAATATCATTCTGAAAAAAGGCGACACGATTTTTGTCAATTCAGATAAGATTCACTATTCATTTTCTACAGAAAACCGTGTTACAAGATATGTTATAGCGGTTATGCATCCAAGCATTATATGTTCGTCTTTTGCTGTTGAAACAAAAGCCATTAAGCCGGTTATCACAGACCGGAGCGTTCCGTTCATTCATTTTAAGGCAGAAGACTTTGATGCACCTGCCGTACAGAATATTCTCCGCGAAATGGCAAAAGACGCTGTTGAAAACGAGTTTCTGATTACAAAGTTTTTTTTTGAGCTTTGGGATATTATCATGCACCGCTTTACAGATGCTTACCGTGTTCACATCAGCCATATGGAAGAAGGTGATGCTCACAACGCAAAGCTTAAGGCAATGATGATTTTTATAGACGGACATTATAACGAGCAGATTACGCTTAAAGATATTGCGGAGGCGGGCTGTGTGAGCCAGAGTCTTTGCAATCAGATTTTCAACAAGCTTACGGAAAAATCTCCTGTGGAATATCTTATGCATTACAGAAGCCGGAAAGTAGCAGATTTGCTTCAGGCAGGCAGCATGAGCATGTCAGAGATTGCGGAGATTACCGGCTTTTCAGGCGCAAGCTATATGGCAGAAACCTTCAAAAAGTTCTACAAGATGTCGCCGCGTGATTTCAAAAAATCTGTGAAAAAAGATGAAAAGCCGGACCTCCAGTTTCCGTAGTGCTGAAGAAATTGAAGGCTTTTGTATTGGAATCTGAACCAAAATGCCATATTATTTATAAAGATAAAGCGAGGTCAAAATGAAAAAGAACTTTGGGAAACAAACTTTTATGTACCCTATGCCGGTACTTATAATTGCAACTTATGATGAAAACGGAAACCCGAACGCGATGAACGCTGCCTGGGGCGGAATTCATGATACAAATCAGATTGGAATTTGCATCGACAGAGGACACAAAACTGCAAAGAATATTGCGCACCGCCGCGCATTCACTGTTGCTATGGCAGACGCTGCTCACGTAAAAGAATGTGACTATTTCGGTCTTGTGAGCGGCAACAAAGAGCCTGAAAAAATTAAAAAAGCCGGCTTCACTGTTACAAAGTCTGAATTTGTTGATGCTCCTGTTATAAACGAACTTCCGATGGTGCTGGAATGTGAAGTTGCCCAGATGAGCGAAGACAGCGAATATATTGTGGGAAATATCATAAATGTTTCAGCCGATGATTCAATTCTTACAGACGGAAAGATTGATCCGGCAAAACTTAAGCCGCTCTGCTATGATCCGGTAAATCATAACTACAATGTTTTGGGCGAAATAGCCGGCAAAGCTTTTTCTGACGGCAAGGCACTTCTCTAAAGTTACGGCGGAAAGTTCCTTTTAAAAAGGCACAAAATTTTCACTGCGTATTTAGTCAATCTTACCCTGCGAAAAATGCAACTTACCGAAAACCCGGTTGTTTTCTCAA